>DASPUW010000189.1:0-2484 GCA_035622675.1 Burkholderiales bacterium
GACAGCCGCGGAATTACCTCTTGTAGAAGCTCCAACCACTTCCCACCCAGCTCGCTCGATTCGGATGAAAGACCTGTCAAGTTGCGGCCCGGCTGCGCCAGACTCGCGGCGACACCGGTGCCGACCGGATCGCCCATCGAAGCGAAGACCACGGGGATGGTGGTCGTGGCATTCTTCGCTGCGAGCGTGGCGGGGGTGCCGCGCGTGACGATGACGTCCACTTTCTGAGCGACTACCTCAGCCATGAGCGCGGGCAAGCGGTCGGTTCGGCCTTCGGCCCAGCGTGTCTCCACGATGAGATTTTGCCCACGCACCCATCCGAGCTCCTGGAGGCGCGCCCAGAACGCCGACGTAGCGACTGGCGTGCTGGAGGGGGAATAGGGATCGACATAGGCGACGCGCGCGACTTTCGGCGCTTGATCTGCAGCGAGAGCGAACGCGGGCGTCGCCGCGATGAAGGCAAAGAGAATGGAGTAGCTTGCTCGACGCACGCCCAAGTGACCCCCTCCGCGGTCGAACTGCTTGTGAGTTAGCGCTCGGGCACTATGACGACGCGTTGTGGGTCGGTCAAGCGGAAGAGCACACAGACCGTCCCCTCACCCTGACCCTCTCCCGCAAGGGGAGAGGGAATTAAGGAAAGCGGTAGAGCTCGGCGGGGTTGTCTACCAGGATCTTCTTGCGAGTCGCTTCGTCGGGCACCCAGTCGAGGAGCAGATCGAGCAGGTCCGCATCGTCGGGCATCCGATCCTTGGGCGCGCCGGGATGCGGCCAGTTGCTGGCCCACAGCATGCGCTCCGGCGCACGTTTGACCAGAGCTTTATCCAGTCGCCCGACGTCTTCGTATTTCGGTGCACCGGTCTTGGAGACTTCATAGGGCGCCGAGAGCTTGACCCAGCAGCGTCCTGTGTCCACCAGGCGCAGCAGCACTTTGAATGCGTCGTGCTCCGGTGGCACCGGCTCCAGGAATTTTCCCACGTGATCGATCACGAATTTGCCCGGCAACCGTTTGATCTGCGCCTTGTACTTGGGCAGCTCGCGCCCGTCGAGCTGGAGGTTTGCGTGCCAGCCGAAGGGATGTACACGCGCCATGATTTGATCCATCTTGTCGAAGCCGACCGAGCCGTTGGGGAGCTGGAAGAAGCGTTGAGCGACGATACCGCCTTGCGTCAGCCGCTCGATTTCTGCATCGGATACCTCCGGCGTCACCACGCCAGCGCCTTTCGCATCGGGTGCGAGCGCGCGGACCGAGTCGAGCGTCACCCGATTGTCGGCCCGATAGGCATTCGGTTGCACAACGATGACACGCTGCAAGCCCAGCTGGCGCTGTAGCTCGCGGTACATCGGGACGGTGAAATTTCCGGGCAGCGGCGACCCGCCCGGCGCGGCTGGCACGTTCTGATCGTAGAAGTGCATGTGTGTGTCACAGGCACCGGATGGCGTTTTCAGTTTGGGGACGGTCATGAGTCGTCCTGATGCTTGACGAAAACTCGCAAGATGGGCAGCGGTCCCGTTCGTCATTCCGGGGCCGCGCAGCGGAACCCGGAATCCAGAAGGCGGTAGCAAAGATGCCTGGATTGCGGGTGCTGCCCTGGCGGGCAGCCCCGGAATGACGGCCTGCGACTCCTGCTACTTTTTCTTGCGCTTCACCTTCGGCGTCGGACGGCTCGGGTCGCCGCCGATCTCCGCCACTACGAAATTGCCGCCCTGATACATCTCCGAGCGCGGATCGGCGCCGGGCTTTTCTTTCGCCAGCACCTCGGCCGCGTAGGATTCGCTGTCGTCCTGCGGCTTATAGCCCAGCCGTTGCGCATTCGAGTTGTCGTACCACGTGCGCTTGTTCCCGGAGACGCCGTACACGATCTCGAAGCGGATGTCGGGATGTTCGATGCCGATCTGCACGAGCTGCGCGAGATCACGTGGCGACACCCAAAGAGAGAGCCGGCGCTTGTCCACAGGCACTGTGTTGAGGTTGCCGACGCGGATGCAGAACACCTCCATGCCGTACTTGTCGGCGTACAGGCTGCCGAGCGCCTCGCCAAAGACTTTCGATACGCCGTAGCGGCTATCCGGCTTCGGATAAACGCGATGGTCGATGGTCTGGTCGCGCCGATAGAACCCGGTCGCATGATTGCTGGTGGGGAAGAGCAGCCGCTTCACGCCGTTGCGGCGCGCGGCTTCGAACGTGTTGTAGAGGCCAACGATGTTGGCGCGCAGAATCTCGTCCCACGGTCCTTCTACCGAGAAACCACCGAGGTGCACGATCGCATCCACTCCTTTGGTCACGCGCAGCATGTCGCTGAGGCGTGCGATATCCGCGGGCATGGACGCTTCGCCCGCGGCGCGCTTCTTGATGGGCCGGACGTCGGACAGTCGAAGATGGTATTTACCGGCCAGCTCGCGCCGCAGGTGGCTGCCGATGTCGCCGGCGGCGCCGGTGATCAGGATCGTTTTCATTGGTCGTTCCTGTGTATTTGGTGTTTGCGT
>DASPUW010000190.1:0-6126 GCA_035622675.1 Burkholderiales bacterium
GCGTCGGTCGCGCTCTTCTTCGAGGAATTCCAGGGCAGCCAGGAGAACCAGCGCCGGTACCACGGGTCTGCTGGTGGCGTCGCCGCCTGCTGCGCAACTTGAGGTGCGGAACTGGCCGCAGCGGGTGCTGCCGCTGGCGCCGGCGACACCGCCGGGGTAGGTGCTGCAATGGGAGGCGTGGGAAGCGCCGGCACTGCAGCGCTGGGTGCCGTCTGTGCGGGGACCGATCCGAGCGCGGTCGGCTCGGCAGGACGCGCATCGTACAGACTGGCTGCCGGCAACGAGACACTGGACTGCTCAGGGTTCGCGCCAATCGCTACCGGCAAGGCGATCACCAACAAAGCGGGAAAGACGAGCGCCACCTGGCGCACGGGGGGTTGGAGAGTGAATCGCATGAGGGCCTCCTTGCGCGGGAAATGTGAGCCGCACCCCGCGGCTTCACTTCCCTCTCGAATGCAACGACCAGGAACCTCGGTTCCTCTGGAACTTGGCGATTATAGCGACTCCCCGTCGCGAGCGCTTTTAGGGGGATTCGAGCTTCGTTAAGCCGCGGCGCGCGCAGCCTTACTGCGAGCGAAGAAGTCCTTTATCGCCGTCGCCGCGGCCAGGACGTCCTGGCGATCGAGATCCAGATGAGTGACGAGGCGGATGGTGTGGCCGCCGCCGACGACAATGCCGCGCTGCCTGAGAAACTGACGCAGCGTCTCGGCGAGCGTCGGTTCCACGCTCATGTAAACCATGTTGGTCTGCGCTGCGCCGTAGTCGACACGAACCTCGTCCACCGCGCCCAGCGCCTCCGCCAGCGCGTGAGCGTTGTCGTGGTCCTGCTCCAGCCGGCTCACGTTGTTCTGCAACGCGTAGATGCCCGCCGCGGCCAGCACGCCCGCCTGGCGCATGCCGCCGCCCAGCACTTTACGCCAGCGCCGTGCCCGCGCGATCGAAGCGCGGCTGCCGCACAGCATCGAGCCGACCGGAGCGCCCAAGCCCTTCGACAGGCACACGGACACGGTGTCGCACCATCGCGTGATCTCGCGCACGTCGATCCCGTGCTTGACCGCTGCATTGAACACGCGCGCGCCATCCACATGCAGACCGAGGTCGTGCGTGCGGGTAAATTCGTAAGCGCGCGGCAGATACGCCATCGGCAGGGCCTTGCCCGCCTGCGTGTTCTCCAGGCACAGCAAGCGCGTGCGCGCGAAGTGCGAATCGTCTGGTTTGATGACGCCGGCGACGCGTGCGAGGTCAAGCGTTCCGTCGGGCTCGTAGTCCAGCGGCTGCGGCTGGATGCTGCCCAGCACCGCCGCTCCTCCGCCCTCGTACTTGTACGTGTGCCCCTGCTGGCCGACCACGTATTCGTCGCCGCGCTCACAATGCGACATCACGCCGAGCAAGTTGCCTTGCGTGCCGCTCGCCACGAACAGTGCTGCTTCCTTGCCCAGCATCTGCGCCGCGAGCGCTTCGAGCTGGTTGACGCTCGGGTCTTCGCCGTAGACGTCGTCGCCCACTTCGGCGGCCGCCATGACCGCGCGCATCGCGGCGGAGGGGCGTGTCACGGTGTCGCTGCGCAGGTCGATCTGTTTCATGCTGCGGAGAAGTGAGATGTCACGGGTGAGTTTACCTCATCGCAGCACCGCCGTGATTCGTGACCCCGGTTCGTGATTCGTAACAGCCGTGATTTGTGACTCGTCACAGCGTGGTGTCACGGATCACGAGTCACGGCCTTTCACGAATCACGGTCTCTTGAAGGGGTTGTTTGCAGCGAACCAGCGTTGCGCGCGCTTCCGTTGCGCCGCGTTGAACCCGGCGAGATGATCGGACTGCGCGTCCAGGAACAATGCGATGCCGAGGGCGGCCTCGCGCTCCTGCGCATCGCCCGCATATTTGGCTTCGAAGGTATAGGCCCACGACCAGGGCCACAGCACGCGCTGGCGGCGCGCCAGATCGAGCAGCGCATCCTTGTAGCGCACATCGCCCGTCAGCTCATACAACTTCTCGCACGTCTCCAGAAGCTGGAACGAAGGTGGAACCGCGGAAGTCGCGGAATCTGGCCAGCCGATCTGCGCTTGCCAGAGGCTGTCCAGCGCGCCGCGCGCGTCGGCGCCAAGCCCCTGCACGTACGCTGAGGCGAGCAGATAGTAAAAGTCGTGTCCGGCCCGCTTGTTGAACTCGGCCAGCAACGCCTGCGCCTCTGCTCCACGTCCGGCCTTGACCAGGCTCGCGCTCAGATACGGCAGCGCGAACGCATTCTGCTGCTGCGCCGTCGCTGATTGGGCTTTGCCGGCATCGCTGAACTTCGCCAGCTGCTCGGCCGCTGCGGCATACTCTCCACGCTTGAATGCCCGATAACCGCGCGCGAGCGATGCGTAGGCGGAATCGCCTGCTGCGGTCGACACGATCGAGCCGAAGGTCCTTTCGCTCGGCGTGCGGTCGAGCATCAGCGCACTGAAAACGAAGCCCTGACGCAGCAACGCATCCGCTTCCGCGTTTCCTGACAGGCTCTTCCAGCGTCGTGCGAAGCCGATCAGCTCGTCATCGCTGGTGGCGGCGATACGGTGACCCGCGACCGCGGCCGCCCAGGGCCGCGCGTCTTCGAACTGCCTGGACGCTTCGTAGAACGTGCGCCATCCTTCGTCCAGGTCGCCAATCAGAAACGACGCATAGGCCGCATCCGACAGGCCCCAGGCGTCCTTCTGCTGCTGGTGCAGGCGACGCCCCCAGCTGCGGATTTCGGGCCAATTGTGATCCAGGCGCGCCAGCCAGAAGCCGTTCCACAGCTCAGATCCCGACCCGCTCTGATAGCGAGCACCGAGCTGGAACAAGGGGCGCGCCAGCTCGGCTTCGCCAACGCGCAGCAACAGGAGTCCGCCGTCGAGTGCGTGACTCGATAGAGCCGCCGCGTCGCCCTTTTCGCTGCGCCACAGCGGGAACGAAAGCAGCGCGTGCTGCGCCTGCTCCGGCTTGCGAGCCAGCAGGTGGGCCTGCGCCAAACGATAGTAGAGCGGCCACTGCTCGGGCTGCTCGTGGATTTTCTGCTCGATCAGGCTGGCATAACCGGCGGTGTCGCGCCTGCTCTCAGCGAGCTTCAGCAGAAACTCGTCTCGCGCGGAGTTGCCCGCGAAGCGGGTTTGCGCCTCGAGCGCCACCTGCTCGGCCGCGCCCTTCTGTCCCAGCCGTTCCAGCAGGCGCTGCGCGTTGGCGAGATGGCTGAAGTCGTACTGCGAAAAATTGAGTGCCCGCAGCTCCTGTGCAGCATCGCGCTCCAGATCGGCGCGGCTCGGTTCGCGCGCGCTGCGCGACAGCGCACGCCATTCCCGCGGCGGCTCGTCCAGATATGCGCCGTGCGTCTCTCCCGCCAGCGCCCAGGACAGAAAACGCTCCGCCTCGATTTCGCCGCCTCCCCACGCCAGGAGGTCGCGCAGCAACAGGCGCTGCCGCTCGTCGAGCAAGCGGTCCGGAGCGCCCTTACGCTCATAGCGCAGCTGGCCAAGCGCCCAGGCCGTCGCTTCCTCGAGCGGAGGATAACCGGCGAAGGTCTGGCCCAGCGCGTCGCTGAACGCGAGCAGCGCTTCCGGCCGAAGCTGCTGCGAGCTGATCGACTTGGCCGAGGCGACCACGACGGCGCGATTGACTCCATACATCGCGTCGTACAGATCCCACGGCGCCAGCCGGTCGGACGCCCGAGCGATACGCCATGGCGCCGCCTGCGAGCGCCACAACGGAGCGTAGCTGCTTTCGATGGAGGCCGGCAGCCGCACGATGTCGCGCGAGATCCACAGGTGCTCACCAATCTGCGGGGGAATCGCACGCAGCACCTTGCTCGGGATGGGCTCGGCGAGCGGAACGCCGAAGCTCTCGAGCTGCCGCCAGACGACTTCATGCGCCGCGGGTCGAAGCGATTCGTCGCTGGACAACGCAGCGTAGAGCAGCGCAGCGTAGCCCGGATGCTTGTCGATCAAGTCCCGCCGGCGCTCTTGAAATCCCGCGCTGCGCGCATAGCGCGTGCGCATGAGCTCCAACTCCACTTGCGTGATGAGCGCTGCCGTGGGATCGGTGATGCGCTGGGCCAGTGCCTCGGCATTGGGAAGATTACCCTCGGCCTGCGCCAGCAGCGCCTGCGCCTCGGGACGCTCCAATCCACGCAGCAGCGCAACGGCATAAGGTCTGCGGTACAGGTGCAGCGCGGCGCGTGCGCGCACGATGCGCGCCTGCTCGTCCTCCGCGGAAAGCTGCTGCACGGCGATCAGCGAGCGCTCCCATAAATGCTCACCGTTCACCTCTGACGGTGGATACGCGACGGCGACAAGCTGCAGACGCTGCGCTCGTCCGAGCGCGGAGCCCGGATCGTCCGCCAGACGATCGAAGCCTACTGGCGCCTGCGCTGCACGCGCCGAGGACGACGCGTCCTGCACGGGAGCCTCTTCCGGCAGCCCCAGGCGCTCGACGACGCGGGCGGCGAGGGGCTGAAACGCAGCCTCGGGCGGAAGCTCGTCCGAGAACACGAGCGGACCCCACTCGACGGCCTCCCCGGGGGTCCAGCGCGGCTTCTCTCCCGGCTCGCGCGCAAACATCTGTACCGTGAGATCGTAAGCCTGCCGTGCGCTGTCGAGCTTGACCATGCCGCGCACGATCCAGCGTGCGCCTGCGGCGTTGGCCAGGCGCAGGATTCGGCTCCACTCGTAATTGCGCTGGCGCGATCCGAGCGCTCGCGACACGAGCGTCGGATCCGCGACGCACTGTCCAGTGCGCGCAGCGATACCCGCAGCCACCTGTCGCGATATCAGCGAGCGCGCCGGACGATCCAGAGAGCCGAGAGGGCGAGCACTTGGCGCTTCGACGGTCTCGAAGGGGACTACGAGCACGGCGCACTGGGCGCCGCTCAAGACTTGCGTGAACAACAGCTCTTGACGCTCGAGCCAGCCCGAGGCGCGCGGCCGCTCCGGCAGGAGGGCGAGCATGCCCTCACGTATCTGGCCGCGCAGCTCGATCGCGCCGTAGGCGGCCACGCCGCCAACGAGCGCTCCCACCACCGCGGCGGAAAGGATCGGGCGCAAGGCGCTTCTCAAATCGGCGTCGCCGCGGCGCGCAGCCAGCAGCGCCTCGCCAAAGGCGAGAAGCGAAACCACTGCCACCATCGGCATGACTCCCGCGGCCACATAGAAGAGCGCCGCCGCGGGCTCTGCCCACGGCACCGTCGACGCGGTTGCAAATTCGATGTACGGGCCGACCATGAGGGCAGCGACGCCGGTCGCGGCAGCGGCAGCCAGCGCCAGCCTGAAGAAGGGTGATGTGTTGAGATTGACGGCGTGCGAGACCCGCTCGCTCAAGAGCCACGCGCAGGCCCCGACGCACCCGGCACCGGCCGCGTGCAGCGCGAGCTGGCGATATAGCTGCCCGTGAAAGTCGTGCGCAAGCAGGTATCCGACACCGGCTCCCAGTGCCGCGAAGCCGAGCACGGTGAGCAGTAATTGCCAGGGGAAGTGGATGCGCAAGGCCATATCGGTCAGGGCCGATCGGGAGTGCGGCCCGATGGTTGCACAAGGATCGGCCTGGCCGGCCCGGTCTTTAGAGCGCTGTGGCCCCGAAGCGGGGCAGCCCGGTCCTGGTGCGGGCGCTGTCGGGCGACGCCCTCCGCCGACGCGCGATCGAGCTACAATCCGGGTCCCCCACCGGACCGGAATGACGTTCATGTCGCGCGTCTTGCTCACCTCACTCGCGCTGCTGGTACCCTTCTTTGCGCTCGCGGCGGAGCCCCAACCGGGGGCCGCGTGGCCCAGCCAGTTCACCTTCGCCTGGCCGCTCGGCGAGCATGCCCTCAAGCCTCGCGGCGCCAGCACGCGCGGCGCTCCCGTGGCGCTGGATACCGCTCCCAGCGAAGCCTGGAACAGTCTGCGCCAGCCGGGGCTGAGCGGGTTCGAGCGCGATCGCCGCGCGATACTCGCGATGGCTGGCCCGTACCGGGTCACCTTCGACTTCCTGGAGGTCGTGCGTTTCGACCCGACGCTGAAGCCGGACGCGCCCTATCAGAGCTGGGGCACGGAGTACGTGTTCGTCACCGAGGATCGCGGCGACTTCATCGCTCTGCAGCACGTGCTGGTGATGCGCATGCAGCAACCGGATGGCACGGTC
>DASPUW010000191.1:0-4959 GCA_035622675.1 Burkholderiales bacterium
CCGTCGCGTCGGCACTACCGCCGGCCGCCTCGACCGTGGCCGGGCCTGTCATTCAATCGCTCAGCCAGAATCCAGCCAAAGTGGCGACCAACGTGATGATCTCGGGCGCCAACTTCACGACCACGCAGGGGCAAGTTACCATGAGCGTACCGGCCTATCAGAAGGTCGGATCCGGCGCGAACATCACGTGGGTGCAGGGTATGACTACCCTCAACCCGACGATCCTGTATTGGAGCGACACCGGCGTTCTCATCCACATGCCAGATGTGCCGCAGGCGGTCCTGGATCCGGTCGGAACCATCATCGTCAGCAACGCGCTCGGCGAGAGCAACCCAATATCGTTCACCTTCATTCCGTACTACTGCCGACAGACGTCGCTTGACGCTCCGGACGAGGACCGTGAAGCCTCCGTCACCGGCCTCGGGGGACGGGGCGACCAGCAGTACCTGCAGGGACGCAGCCTTGCGAATGGCTGGGTCGTCGACAGGGTCATACTCGGCTGCGGCTGCGCGTGGGACGACCAAGCCTGCCTGACGGCTGGCCCGGGCGTCTGCGCACATGCGAGGATCACGGAGAGTCATGAGGGCACGCCGAACATGGCCGTGACCGTGCACTGGTGGTACGACGCCTGGCAGCGGGCGCTGTGGTCAATCCAGGAGACGGTTAAGGGCGTCTGCTACTACGATCCGTACGTCCCGGGCAAGATGCTCGACTCGCTCATTGACGTCGAAGTGTGGTGAATGATGACGGCTGTGAGTCTTTCCAACTCCGGCTTCGCATCTCTTGGCCGCTGTCATTGCTGCGCCTGCCGGCAGCGTGCGATCCCCAGATCCGCGGGCGCGCGACCGGACTTCATTGCCGAAAAATGCGTGTGACGCCGGAGCGTTGGCAGCGTGTGCGGGAAGTGTTCGAGCACGTGAGCGAGCTCGAGCCGGTTGCGCAACGCTCGTTCCTCGAGCGCGTCCGCGACGACGACGGCGAGCTGCATGCGGAGGTCGCGTCATTGCTGGCGGCCCATGCGGCTCCGGAGGCGGCCATCGACCGGTCAGCGGTCGAATACCTGCCGCCGGGCGCGCTGGAGCCTGACCTTGAGGACTGGCACGGCCGCCGGATTGGCGCTTACGAACTCCTGACGTGTCTCGGCCGGGGCGGCATGGGTGAGGTCTGGCGCGCGCGGCGCGCGGATACGCACTACGACAAGGAGGTGGCGGTCAAACTGGTACGGATCGGCTATGCCAGCGACTACGTCATGCAGCGCTTCCGCTCGGAGCGCCAGATTCTCGCGGTACTGGAGCATCCGAACATCGCGCGACTGGTCGACGGCGGTGTGACCGAGGAGGGGCAGCCGTACCTCGTGATGGAACTCGTCGACGGCCGGCCGATCGACGAGTACTGCGAATCACACGCGTTGCCCATCGTCGAGCGGCTGCGGTTGTTTCGAGACGTCTGCGCCGCGGTGAGCTACGCCCACCAGCGCCTGGTCGTGCATCGCGACCTGAAGCCCAGCAACATCCTGGTGACCGCCGAGGGCACCGTCAAGCTGCTCGATTTCGGCATCGCCAAGATCTTGCAGCCGCCAGCCGCCGACGGGGTGCAGAACGACGCCACGCGCACGACCTTGCGCGCCCTCACGCCCGCCTTTTCCAGTCCCGAGCAGATCCTGGGTCTCAATATCACCACCGCGAGCGACGTCTATTCGCTCGGCGTTGTGCTCTTCCACCTGCTCGCTGGCCGCAGCCCCTATCGCACTGACCTCGCCTCGACGCGGGATGCGATCCAGGATGTGTGCGAGACAGAACCCCTGCGGCCGAGCGTCGCGGCGGCGCGGCCCGCAACCGGCAAGGCCCGCGCTTTGCCCGACCGGGATCTGGATGACATCACGCTGAAGGCGCTGCGCAAGGAGCCGGAGAAACGCTACAGCTCCGTGGAGCAGCTCTCCGAGGATCTGCGCCGTTACCTCGCCGGACTTCCGGTCATGGCCCGCGGCGAACACCTCTCGTACCGCGCCGGCAAGTTCGCGCGGCGCCATCGCGTCGAGCTCGCCGCCGGTATTCTGATTCTGGTGGCGCTGCTCGCCGGCATCGTCGTGACCAGTCGGCAGGCGCGTATCGCTGACCAACAGCGCGCACGCGCCGAGCGCCACTTTGCCAGCGTTCGGGCACTTGCGAACACGTTCATGTTCCAGATGGACGACTCCATTCGCGACCTGCCGGGCGCCACGGCGGCGCGTGAATTGCTGGTGCAAACGGCGCTCAAGTATCTCGACACGCTATCCGGGGAGTCCGGAACAGATCGCGATCTGCAGCTCGAGCTGGCGCGAGCGTACGAGAAGGTCGCCGACATCCAGGGCCAGGCCTACAATCCCAACACCGGCAAGCCGCAAGCCGCCCTCGCAAGCTACGATCGCGCAATCGCGCGATTGACGGAACTCGTGGCAGCGAGCCCCGCTGATACGGACGTTCGCACTGCACTCGCGACCAACCACCTCAAGCGCAGCCGCGTGGTGGCGCTCTTGGGCGGCGATCCGCAGGCCGCCGCGGCCGAGTCGCAGAAGTCCGTCGCGCTGCTCGAGCAACTGGTGGCCGAGAAGCCGCGCGAGGCGGCGGTCCAGGATCAGCTGGCCGCTGCGTATAGCACCCATGCGGTTCACCTGATGTGGTGCGGCCAGACCGAGGCCGCGATCTCGAGTGCCTATGAAGGCGTGGCGCTCATGGAGGCACTGCACCGCGCGGAACCCTCCAACCGGACATTCGAGTTCCACTTGGGCACCCAGTACACCAATGCCGGCGCGGTCGTCATCGCACGAGGCACGCAGCCGGCGACGATTGAGGAAGTGCAGTCGCTCGAGGGCAAGGCACTGGCCGTGCACCAGCACCTGCTGGACGTTGATCCGGAGCATGCGCTGCGGTACGAGCGAGCTATCGGTGCCGATCTCGACAACATAGGCTCTCAGCTGTACGACCGCGGCGACTACCCGGGGGCCCTCCGGCAATACAGAGCTGCTCTGGATACTCTGGCCAAGCCGGCGACTGACCCGAACAACTCCCAAGCGAGAATCGATGTGGCGCGGGTCACCCTGCATTTCGCGCGGGCGCTGTTGGCCTCGGGGCGAAGCGACGCAGCGGCCGCCGCTTTCACCCAGAGCGCAACGGCACTGAACGCGATGGCCGCGCACGTGGACACGCTGGAGACCCGTTATCTGCTCGCGACCTGCGAGATGGGACTCGGCGTCATTGAAATGCAGCGTGCGGCTGCAACCCCTGGGCACGAGCTCGCGACGCAGGCGCGTCACTGGCATGCCGCGCACGACTGGTTCGCGGCGAGCGTGCCGCGCTACGAGTGGCTGCAACACGAGGCCAAGGTCACGTTGACGCCGAAGGAAGCTCGCGGCTACGACCAGGCGGTGTCGGGGCTGGCGCGAAGCAATCTCGAACTTGCGCGTTTGGAAAGGGGCGCATCGAAGCCGCCGGAATAGTGCTGCGCCCGGCGACTAGCTTAACCACGCTCCAGTTCGCGCTGCAGCCACGCGCGCGCGATGGACCAGTCACGCTTGGCGCTCGCTGGCGAGATCTCGAGTACGCCTGCGGCTTCCTCGATGCTCAAGCCACCAAAGAACCGCAACTCGACCAGTCGCCCGGCGCGAGGCTCGAGCGTCTCGAACCGCTGCAACAGGCGGTCGAATTCCTCGAAATCCCAGTCCGCTCCCGCGGCGTCCGACACCTCATCGAGATCGACCCGGACGGGATTCGAACCACGCTTGGCTGCACCGCGCCTGCGGGCGTGATCGACGAGGATCCGGCGCATCATCTGCGAAGCCAGTCCGAAGAACTGCATGCGCGATTGCCAATTCACTGACTTCTGATCCACGAGGCGCAGGAACGCCTCGTGCACCAATGCGGTGCGCTGCAGCGTATGCATCGAACGCTCGCGCCGCAGATGGTTCTGGGCGATGACCCGCAATTGGTCGTAGACCAACGGGAGCAGCCTCGCCAGCGCGCTTTCGTTGCCCCCGCTCCAGTCGAGCAGCAGGCGGGTGATGTCCTCGTTGGCGGGCGCAGTCACGGCGATTCGCGACTACGGCACGCGCGCGACTGGCGCAGCCCTTGCTGTTGGCAGCTGGCGGGACCAACCGGCTGATGATGAGCCTGATTTCCGTCCGATGGCGCGTCTTTAATGTGTGAGGACACTGGCACCGCGGACTGGAGGCTCGATCAAGATGTGCACCAGATACTCTGCCTTAAGACAGGGCGGCCTGTTGATTGTATGCCTGTTCCTGGCCCACCTCGCACTCGGCCAAATCGGGGGCGCCCCGGTCACGATCGGCATCGCGTTGCCGCAGGGCCAGTTGGCGGCGAGCGCGGAGGCCGCCGAATCCCTGCGTCAGAGCCTCATCAGTCAGCTGCGGCTGCAGAGCGTCCAAGCGATCCCCCTCACGGGGACTGCTGGCAGCGGTCTCGAAGGCGAAGCCCAGGCTAAGAATTGTGCCTACGTTCTGTACACCCGCCTGGAGCAGAAGCACAGCACCGCCGGGATGTTCAGCAAGCTCGCACCGTTCGCGGGCGCGCTGCCGCTCGGCGCCCTCGCAGGCAAGGGCGGAACGGCGTCGATGGTGAATGCTGCGATGCAAGAAGCGACCAGCGCGGCCACTGCGTCCGCCCAGCAGCAAGCGGTGTCGCAGGCCACCGGGGCTGTGACATCGGGCATCAAGCACGGCGACACTGTGACGCTCGACTATCGACTGGTACCCGTCGGCTCCACGAATCCCGCAAAGGCCGAGACGCTCACCGGCAAGGCGGCCGCGGACGGGCAGGACGTCGTGAGCCCCCTGGTCGCGCAGTTGACGAGCGCTGTCGCGCCGTTGGCGCAGGGCGTGCCGTCGGCGCAGGGTGTGCCGTCGGCGCAGGGCGTGCCGTCGGCGCAGGGCGTGCCGTCGGCGCAGGGCGCCCCACCGCAAGCGTC
>DASPUW010000192.1:0-3633 GCA_035622675.1 Burkholderiales bacterium
CGCGCCTTCGCCGCGCCGTACTCGGCATCCGATTCGGCGAGAAGGTCCGGCACGTGAACGATGCGGCGCTCGCTGATGGCCCGTCCAGCCACGAGATCACGGCGGATCGGAACCAGCTCGCCAGTGCTTACGAGTGGAATCGATCCATACCGGGCCACGATCTTGTGCGCATCGCCCTCGACCTGGAACAGCAGCGCTTCGCTCGCGCCGCAGACGCGCGCGGCATTTTCCGCAACGGCGTCGAGCACTGGCTTGAGATCGGTCGGTGAGCTGCTGATCACGCGCAGGATCTCGCTCGTTGCTGTCTGCTGCTCGAGCGCCTCGCTCAGGTCGCGAGTGCGCTCTTCGACCTTTCCTTCCAGCGTTGCGTACGATTCCTGCAGTTGCCCGGTCATGCGGTTGAACTCGTCGGCCAGCTCCTGCAGCTCGTCGCCGGTCTTGACCTCGATGCGTTGATCGAGCGCGCCCGCGGCGATGCGTGTGGCCCCAGCTCGCAGGGCGTGAATCGGCGCGACCATTCGGCGCACCAGTATGAGACTGGCGACTACCGATACCAGAACGCCGACGAGCAGCAGGACCGCCGTGCGCACAACGGACGAGTAGAGCGGCGCGAAGGCCTCCGTGATGGGCAGGTCCACGAACACCAGCCAGCCGAGCGGAGCAATCGGCGCATAAGCGGACAGGACCTCGTGACCGCGCAGATCACGGCCGATCACCGCTTCAGTCGTGCTCGAGGAGGTTGGCGCTGCGGCGCCTGCACGACGCACTTGCGGGAGCGTCGAAAGATCGGTTTTTTGCAGAACGAGGCTGATGTCCGGGTGCGCGATCAGGCGGCCGCGCTGGTCCACGACGTACGCATATCCGCCTTTGCCGACCTTCAAATTCGACACGACGTCCCAGATGAACTTGAGGTTCGCCTCTGCTGCGATGACTCCGGCATCGTCTCCAGTGCCCGCGAGCGCGATGGTCATGTACGGCTCGGACTCCTTGCGGAAGTAGACGGGGCTGAAATACGTCTTGCGCGCGGACGCTTCGCGGAACTTCGGGTCGTTGGAGAAATCGGCGTTGCTGGCTGCCACGTCCATGGCGAGCCGCGATACCCGCAGCTGCTCGTGCCCGGTCGGATCGAGCTGGCTCACTTCGGTGACGGTCGGGACATGCCGCAGCAGGCGCAGCGAATCGAGGCGGCGCTGGTCCAGCGATGCGCCGCGCGGGCCCCACGGCGTCTGGGCGATCCAAGCGAGTTGGTGCTCGATCTCACGCACGAACTGCTCGATCTTGGCCCCGGCGGCGACCGCCTTCTCGTGCTGCACGCCGGCGAGCGCAGCCTTGTTCTCCTGGTACGAGAAGTAGATTTCGACCAGGCCGCTGACGATCACCGCGCCGCTGGACAACAGCACCAGCGGCACAGCGTATTTGAGGAACAGGCCCCCGCGACGCATCCGGCTATCCTACCACCTCGCCTATGCATCCCCGCGGACATAACCCAGGCATGGTCGCCGAGACCCGGCGGGAATTCTCCTTCCCCCGCTTGCGGGGGAAGGATGGGATGGGGGCATGATCCCTTCTCCCCGTGCGGGGGGGCTGGACTTTACGATTGCTTTCCTCTCCCCTCGCGGGAGAGGGTCAGGCCTTTACCACTACTTCCCTCTCCCCTCGCGGGAGAGGGTCAGGGTGAGGGGAGTCGTATCAGCGCACCGGCTCCGCCACCAGCCCCCGCTCGTAGCGCTTGCGCCACAGCTCGTGCCCGTGGACGAAGTCATTCTTTCCGCTGCGATCCATCCCGCGCATCAGCCACAGCGGCTGATCGAAGATGTTGAACGGGCTGTTGTCGCGTCGCTTGGTGACCAGCGAACGATCGTAGTGCGATGTCGCAGGCATGTAGCGCATGATGAGCGCCGCGCGTCGCTCGCCCGATGTGTTTGCCAGTGAACCGTGAATCAACCGCACGTCGTGCAGCGAGATCTGCCCGGCCTCGAGCTCCACGTTGACCGCGTTCGACTCGTCGAACTGGTCCTTGTCGAGCTCCAGATTGAGCACGAGGTTTTCGCGTTCGGTCTTGTGGTGGCGATAGAGCTCCTGCTGCTTGTGCGAGCCCGGAATGAAGCGCATGCAGCCGTTGCGGGTGGACACCGGATCGATCGCAATCCAGGCGGAGCAGGTGGCGAGCGGACGCATCGGCCAGTACTCGCCATCCTGGTGCCACGGCACCTCGCGCCCCGTTGCCGCTGGCTTGCACAGAATGCGCGTGATCCACAGCACTAGATCGGACCCAAGGATCTGCTCCAGCATGTCCAGCAGCTGGGGATGCCGGGCCGCCTCCATGAATGGATTGATGCGCGGTCCCTCGATCGGCGGGATCATGTGCGGGTTGGCCAAATCCTCTTGCGCTACGTCGGTGTATGTAGCGAGCACCCGATCAACACCGGCGCGCAGCCGCTGCAGCAGATCGGCCGGCAGGCGGTAGCGCGGAATGACGTACCCCTCTTCGTGGAAGTGATGCAGCTCCTGTTTGCTCAATATCGCAGACATTCGTTCAACTCCTTAATCTCCCTCTCCCCCTGTCGGCGAGAATCCCCGAGCATTCTCTCTCTCCCCCTGCGGGAGAGGACTGGGGTGAGGGGGCCTTTAACTCTTCCGGTCCAAGCTCCTTCGGCTTTGGGTAGCCAACGCGATCTCCAGGGCCGTCTCGAGTCGGATGACTCTGGCCGTCAAGTCCTCGATCTTGGCCTGCATCGCCTTCATTTGCTCCGACTGCGACACGATCCGGTCATTCATCTTGATGACCGTAGTGAGGGCATCCCAGAGCTTATCACCGACCCCCACTTACGCCACCTTTTTGCCTGCACGGACGTGCGCCTTTTCCATGGCTGCAATCCGGCGTTGCGAGGCGGACACCTGTCTGAGCGCTTCGTCGAGCGCTTTGCTCGCCTCACCAGCAGACTTGCGAACCTGCTCGACCAGCCCGGCGAGCGCCTCGTCCTGCTCATCCACGCTGTACGCTGCTGCCGCGCGACGCAGCAATTCGCCCACCGTGAGTTTGGCCTCCTTGGCCCGGCTGGAAATTTCTGCCTTCTGCTCTGGCGTCACCAGGACGACAATCCTTTCAGTAGCAGCCATAGCGACCGCCTCGTGACAATGATAATACCATGCACATTTTGCGCTATCCCTGCGGCAAGCGCAACGCCCGTTCTCGGCTCGTCGCGGGAAGCGCTTCGAGAACTGCCCCCTCCCCCGCGTGCGGGGGAGGGAGAGGGAGGGGGCATGCGCGCGTCACCGAATCACCTCGTCCGCTTGCAGCAGGATCGACTCGGGCACCACAACACCCAGGGTCTTGGCCGTCCTGAGGTTGACGACGAGTTCGAACTTGGTGGGTTGCTCGATCGGCAACTCGCTCGGTTTCGCGCCCTTTAAGATTCGATCGACGAACTGCGCCGAGCGGCGAAACATGTCAGAGAGGTCAGCTCCATACGAAATGAACCCACCTTCTTCAGGAAAGTCGCGCAAGGAGTAGACCGAAGGGATGGCAGCCTTCGCGGTGAGTTCGAGCAGCCTCTTTCGATGCAGCGTGATCACAGGATCCTCGACGACGTAGAGAGCCTGGGCATGCGCTCGCTTCGCGGCCGCTAACGC
>DASPUW010000193.1:0-2776 GCA_035622675.1 Burkholderiales bacterium
CGAGCGCGTTTCCTACTGGATGTCGGTCGACCAGTATATCGGCGGCATCGAGCACGCCATCCTGCACCTGCTGTATTCGCGTTTCTGGACCAAGGCGATGCGCGACCTTGGTCTCATCAAGCTGGACGAGCCTTTCGTCAACCTGCTCACGCAGGGGATGGTGCTCAACGAGATCTTCTTCCGCAAGGTCGACAGCGGCCGCATCGCGTACTACAACCCGGCCGACGTGGAGCCGGTATTGGACGAGCGCGGACAGCGCATCGGGGCCAAGCTCAAGGCGGACGGACTGCCGGTCGAATCCGGTGGCCTGGGGACGATGTCGAAGTCCAAGAACAACGGCATCGACCCGCAGGCGCTGATCGACCAGTACGGCGCCGACACGGCGCGCCTGTTCACCATGTTTGCCTCGCCCCCGGATCAGACTCTGGAGTGGTCCGACGCCGGTGTCGAGGGCGCGTTTCGTTTCCTGAAGAAGTTGTGGAGCTTCTGCGACAGATTCTTGCAGGAGCTGGCCGAAGTCGGCGGGTTGGCCCAGGTTCCGTGGCCGGACGCGGTACCTCTCGACGAGAAGCAGAAGGATGCCCGTCGCGAGATACACCGCATCCTTCTGCAAGCGAATCGAGACATGGGGCGACATCAGTTCAACACGGTCGTCTCGGCTGGCATGAAGATCCTCAACGTTCTAGACGACGCTGCGTTGGTCACGCTTCCAATGACCAAGCCTGGGATGGACCAAGCGGAGCAAACCGACAGGAGTGGGCGCAACGCGGTCTACAAGGAGGGCCTCTCCATTCTGCTCCGTCTGCTGGCGCCGATCACGCCGCATCTGTGTTACTGGCAGTGGCGGGAGCTCGGCTTTGGGCCGGATGTCTGCGCCGAGCCGTGGCCGGCACCGGCGGCAGCCGCCCTGGACCAGGACGAAATTACCATGGTGCTGCAGGTGAACGGCAAGCTGCGTGGGGAAATTGTGGTGCCGAAGGACGCAGACCGGCAGGCGGTAGAGCGCCTGGCGCGGGCTCACGAGGCTGTCCAACGCTACACCAACGGCCAGCAGGAAAAGATCAAGAGAGTGGTGGTCGTGCCTGGGCGCCTGGTCAATGTCGTGGTTTGATGGTGTGAGGAATCGTTCGATCCGGCGCTACGATCAGGCGTTGCTCATCATCACGCCAGGCCGCGCTTCCAGCATAGCGACGTTGCTCCTGGTGTCGGCCGTGCTGGTTTCCTGCGGCTTTCACCGCAGCGGCGCGCGCCCGATGCCGTTTCAAACGCTGTACATCGATGCGCGCAACTATGTATCGTTTGCCGGTGACCTGAGGCGCTATATCAGCAGCAACGGCCAGCCCAAGCTGGTCTCGCGCCCGCAGGACGCGGAAGTCGTCCTGCAGGTGCTGAGCGAGGCCTCGGAGACGCAGATCCTGTCGCTCACCACAGCCGGACAGGTAGCGGAATACCTGCTGCGTTACCGCGTGTCGTACCGCTTGCACGACAATGCCAACAAGAACTGGATTCCACCCAGCGACATCGCGCTGCAGCGCGACCTCACTTACAACGTTCAGGCGGTGCTGGCCAAGGAAGACGAGATCGCGCTGCTGTTCCAGTCGATGCGCGACGATGCCGTGCGGCAAATGATGCGGCGCATGTCCGAGGCACGTGCGCCGGGTTGAGCACTGACCGGTGAACGCCCCCGAATCGATCGGTGTGGTCGTCGCGCGCAAGGCGCAGTTCGACCGGCCGGTGCGGCTGCGCAGCGGAGCGACGATCGGGCGCTACGAGCTCGCGTACGAAACCTATGGCCGACTCAGCGAGGCGCGCGACAACGCGGTGCTCGTTTGCCACGCGCTCAACGCGTCTCACCACGTGGCCGGCGTCTACAGCGACGATCCGTCCAACCTGGGCTGGTGGGACAATCTGGTCGGCCCAGGCAAGCCGGTCGACACCAACCGTTTCTTCGTGGTGGGGGTTAATAACCTCGGCGGCTGTCACGGCTCTACCGGTCCCGCCAGCGTCAATCCCGCGACCGGGCGGCCATGGGGTGCAGATTTCCCGGTCGTGACCGTAGAGGATTGGGTTCAGACCCAGGCGGAGCTCGCCGATTCACTGGGCATCGAACGCTTCGCGGTCGTCATGGGTGGCAGCCTGGGCGCCATGCAGGCGCTGCAGTGGACGATGAGCTTCCCGGACCGCATCCGTCACGCTCTCGTGATCGCGGCCGCGCCCAGGCTGTCAGCACAGAACATCGCCTTCAACGAGGTGGCACGCCAGGCGATCATGACCGATCCGGATTTTCACGACGGGCATTTCTACGCGCACGGTGTCACGCCCCGGCGCGGCCTGCGCCTGGCGCGCATGATCGGGCACATCACGTATCTCTCGGACGATGCGATGGCCGAGAAATTCGGCCGTGCGCTGCGTCATGGCACGCTCAAGTTCAACTTCGACGTCGAATTCGAGATCGAATCCTACCTGCGCTATCAGGCCGACAAGTTCTCCGACTACTTCGACGCCAACACCTATCTGCGCATCACCAAGGCGCTGGATTACTTCGACCCGGCAGCGGACTATAACTCCGATCTGACCAAGGCTCTGGCGCGCGCCAAGGCCGCATTCCTGCTGGTGTCGTTTACCTCCGATTGGCGTTTCTCGCCGGCCCGCTCGCGCGAGATTCTCAAGGCATTGGTAGACAATCGCCTCGATGTGTCGTACGCGGAAATCTCCGCACCTCACGGCCACGACGCCTTCCTCATGGAAGACCCGCGCTACCACGCTCTGATCCGCA
>DASPUW010000194.1:0-3655 GCA_035622675.1 Burkholderiales bacterium
CTTGGACGGCACCGATTCCGAGACCAAGATCAAGAAGATCGCCAAGCGCCTGAAGGTGCTCGAGGGCTTTCAGAAGTCCGGCATCAAGCCGGACTGGATGGTGATGGAAGTGCTGCCGGTGCTGCCGCCCGAGCTGCGCCCGCTGGTACCGCTGGATGGCGGGCGCTTCGCCACCTCGGATCTGAACGACTTGTACCGGCGCGTCATCAACCGGAACAATCGACTGAAGCGCCTGCTCGAGCTGAAGGCGCCCGAAATCATCGTGCGCAACGAGAAGCGCATGCTGCAGGAAGCGGTGGACTCGTTGCTGGACAACGGGCGGCGCGGCAAGGCCATGACCGGGGCGAACAAGCGCCCGCTCAAGTCTCTTGCCGACATGATCAAAGGCAAGGGTGGTCGCTTCCGGCAGAACCTGCTCGGCAAGCGCGTCGACTACTCCGGGCGCAGCGTGATCGTGGTCGGTCCGCAGCTCAAGCTGCACCAGTGCGGCTTGCCGAAGAAGATGGCGCTCGAGCTGTTCAAGCCGTTCATCTTCCACAAGCTGGAGGTCATGGGCCTCGCAACCACCATCAAAGCGGCCAAGCGTCTGGTCGAGCAGGAGGTCCCGGAGGTGTGGGACATTCTGGAGGAGGTGATCCGCGAGCATCCAGTGATGCTCAACCGGGCGCCCACACTGCACCGTCTGGGCATCCAGGCGTTCGAGCCGGTGCTGATCGAAGGCAAGGCGATCCAGCTGCACCCGCTGGTGTGCGCGGCGTTCAATGCCGACTTCGACGGCGACCAGATGGCGGTGCACGTGCCGCTCTCGCTCGAGGCGCAGATGGAGGCGCGCACCCTCATGCTGTCGTCGAACAACGTGCTGTCGCCGGCCAACGGCGACCCCATCATCGTGCCGTCTCAGGATATCGTGCTCGGCCTGTACTACGTTACGCGCGAGAAGGTCGGGGCGATCGGAGAAGGCATGGCCTTTACCGGTGTGTCCGAAGTGCTGCGCGCCTACGACAGCCGCCAGGTCGAGATCCAGGCGCGGGTGCTGGTGCGCATCAAGGAGCTCGAAAAGGGCGCCGACGGCTCCCTCAAGGAGAAGTGGACGCGCTACGACACCACCGTAGGCCGGGCGCTGCTGTCCGAGATCCTGCCGGTGGGCCTGTCCTTCTCGCTCATCAACAAACCGCTCAAGAAGAAGGAAATCTCGAGGCTGATCAACGCCAGCTTCCGCCGCTGCGGGCTGCGAGAGACCGTGATCTTCGCCGACAAACTGATGTACACCGGGTTCAGCTACGCGACCCGCGCCGGGATCTCGATCGCCGTAGACGATATGCAGGTACCGCCGGAGAAGGGCGAGATCATCGCCAATGCCGAGAAGGAGGTCCAGGAGATCGAGTCCCAGTACACCTCGGGCCTGGTGACGCAGGGCGAGCGCTACAACAAGGTGGTCGACATCTGGGGCCGCGCCGGCGACATGGTGGCGAAGGCGATGATGGATCGCCTGGAGAAGGAGCCGCTGGTGAAGTGGGATCCGATGACCGCGCAGTGGATGCCCGTCAAGGAAAAGAAGGGCGTCCCGGAGATGCGCGACTCCTTCAATGCCATCTTCATGATGGCCGATTCCGGGGCGCGCGGCTCGGCGGCGCAGATTCGTCAGCTCGCCGGGATGCGCGGCCTGATGGCGAAGCCCGATGGCTCGATCATCGAGACTCCGATCACCGCCAACTTCCGCGAGGGGCTGAACGTCCTGCAGTACTTCATCTCCACGCACGGCGCGCGCAAGGGTCTGGCGGACACCGCCTTGAAGACGGCGAACTCGGGCTACCTGACGCGCCGTCTGGTGGATGTGACGCAGGATCTGGTGGTCATCGAGGAAGATTGTGGCACAGGCAGTGGAGTGCCGATGAAGGCTCTGATCGAAGGCGGCGAGGTGGTGGAGGCCCTGCGCGAGCGCATTCTCGGCCGCGTATGCGCGACCGAGATCAACCATCCGGAGTCGGGCCAGACCGTGTACGCCGCCGGCACGCTGCTGAACGAAGACGAGGTGGAGAGCATCGAGGCGCTCGGTATCGACGAAGTGCGAGTACGCACCCCTCTTTCCTGCGAGACGCGCTACGGCCTATGCGCAAAATGCTACGGGCGCGATCTGGGGCGCGGGCAGTTGGTGAATGTCGGCGAAGCGGTCGGCGTCATCGCGGCGCAGTCGATCGGCGAACCGGGCACGCAGCTCACCATGCGCACCTTCCACATCGGCGGTGCGGCTTCGAGGACTGCGGTGGTGAGCCAGCTCGAGGCGAAATCCAACGGCACCGTGCGCTTCTCGCCGCAGATGCGGTACGTGACCAACCCGCGCGCGGAACCCGTGGTGATTTCGCGCAGCGGGGAATTGACCATCGTGGACGACAATGGGCGCGAACGCGAGCGCCACAAAGTTCCCTACGGCGCCACTTTGACGGTGACCGATGGAACGCCTGTCAAAGCCGGCAAAGCGCTCGCCTCGTGGGATCCGCACACGCGGCCGATCATCACCGAGTATGCGGGTCGCATCAAGTTCGAGAATGTGGAGGAGGGCGTCACGGTCGCCAAGCAGATCGACGAGGTGACCGGGTTGTCGACGCTGGTGGTGATCGATCCGAAGCGCCGTGGCGTGGCCCAGGTCAAGGGACTGCGTCCCAGCGTCAAGCTGGTCGACGACAAGGGCAAGGAGGTCAAGATCCCGGGCACGGATCTGCCGGTGAATATCACGTTCCAGATTCACTCGATCATCACGGTGAAGGACGGGCAGCAAGTACAAGTGGGCGAGGTGCTGGCACGCATTCCCCAGGAGACGTCGAAGACACGCGACATCACTGGCGGCTTGCCCCGCGTGGCCGAGCTGTTCGAGGCGCGCTCGCCCAAGGACGCTGGCATGCTGGCTGAGGTCACCGGGACGGTGTCGTTCGGTAAGGACACCAAGGGCAAGCAGCGCCTGGTCATCACGGACCTGGACAGCGTGGCCCACGAGTATCTGATTCCGAAGGACAAGCACGTAATGGCGCACGACGGTCAGGTGGTGAACAAAGGCGAGACGATCGTCGACGGGCCGGCCGACCCGCACGATATCCTGCGCCTGCTGGGGGTGGAGGCGCTGGCGCGCTACATCACCGATGAGGTGCAGGACGTGTATCGCCTGCAGGGGGTCAAGATCAACGACAAGCACATCGAGGTGATCGTGCGCCAGATGCTGCGCCGGGTCCAGATCGCTGACGCCGGCGACAGCAAGTTCATCCCGGGCGAGCAGGTCGAGCGCGCCGAGGTACTGGAAGAGAACGAGCGTGTGGAGAAGGAGGGGAAGAAGCCGGCCACCTTTGACTACATGCTGCTCGGCATTACCAAGGCGTCGCTCTCGACGGATTCTTTCATCTCGGCCGCGTCGTTCCAGGAGACCACCCGCGTGCTGACCGAAGCGGCGATCATGGGCAAGCGGGACGACCTGCGCGGCTTGAAGGAGAACGTCATCGTCGGCCGTCTCATACCGGCCGGCACGGGCCTCGCCTATCACAACACCCGGCGCAAGCAGCAGGCGGGCGAAGACATGGCAGCAGGCGTCGAGTTGGTGGAGGCGGAAGCGGGGTTGTCAGCGCCGGACGAGCAGGTGGCTTAGTTCTTCGCCCGCGCACAGCGGGTG
>DASPUW010000195.1:0-3634 GCA_035622675.1 Burkholderiales bacterium
GTAGCAAGGAGGACGGAGCTCAAAGACAAGCCGGTTACGGTTCGTGGCAAGGTCGTGAAGTTCACCGGCGGGGTCATGGGCAAGAACTGGATCCATCTCCGTGACGGCTCGGGGTCGAGCGCCGAAAATACCAACGACATCGTCGTCACGACCACCGATGAGACGCAAATTGGAGATGTTGTGGTTGCCAAGGGTGTCGTGCGCACGGACGTGAATCTCGGCTCCGGGTACTCTTACGCGGTGCTCGTCGATGACGCGAAGCTGCAGAAGTAATTGGCGCCGACGTTTGCACTTGGGAGAACTGATTCGCCGTAGATAAGCCAACGACGCGTCCGAGTGGCAAGCACGCCGCCCGCCGACGCTGGAAGAGGTAGCGGCGACGAGTCGGCGTAGCGAAAGGCGGCCGCGAGCGTTTTTGGTTTCAAACGCTCCCGACACGCGGGATCTCCACGTTCGTTCTTTCGCGAACAAGAACGTTGCGCCGCGCGTGGAGGCGCCACGTGGCGATTTTCGCCCGAAGTCACGCCCGTTCCCCGACGCGCAATGTTGCAGGACTCGAGCGCCACCGCCAATTGGCGGTGGGCCTCCACGGAGCCTTCCTTCAACCTGGCTCGGATTTCGCTTCGACGCTAACCCAACTTCCACAGTTCGCGGGTGTGAGTCTAGGTAGAACAAGGACTTGAGGTCCGAAGTCGCCACTACATTTCGACGGTCTGTGGTGCGCGGAGGCGCTCTGGCAGGTGGAGGCCGAGCCGATCGATGAGGATCGCTTGGCTGCGATCAGGGCGAACCACACAGCGAAGCCGAAGCTCACGGGCTGAGCCGTCGGCCAGCGGCAGGACGATGTCGGCGGCGGTGATGCGCGAGAGCTCAGTGAGGATGGTGCGCGGCGAATTGCCCAGGCCGGCGCGCGACTGCCACTGCTGCAGCGTCTTCCAGAGTGCGTAGCCCAGGAAGCAGACCAGGATGTGAGCTTTGATGCGCTCGGCCTTCTGATGCCAGATCGGGCGAATGGCGAGATCGGATTTGTGAATGCGGAAGGCGGCTTCGGCCTCGGTGAGCTGGATGTAGGTGCGCCAGAGTTCCGCGTCGGTCCACTCATGCACGTTGCTGCGCAAGATGTAGGTCCCCTCGGAGAGGTTGGCCCAGTCGTCCCACTGCGGGTGCGTCGTCCATTTCAAGCGTAAGCCCGCCTCGTTGGTCTGGTCGTCTTCGATGGCGATTGCATAGCGCGCCGCGGCGCGCGCATTGCGCTCCAGCAGCCGCCCGAGCTGGCGCTCGAGCACTTTGGCGTCGAGCCGGCGCTTGCTCTTCGCGATGCGTCGCCCCAGCGTCTCCAGGCCCGCCTCGATACGCTCACCGAAGCGCTCGTGCATCGCGCGTTCCTTCTCCATGCGCGCTGCCGAGCGGCACAGCAGGAACGTTTCATTGCCCTCCGGGCCGCGGCAGATCTTCACCTCCACATCCTCGCGGATGCGCCGCCAGTCATTGCGCTCGGCAAGCTCTCGCCCCCAGCGCTTGAGCTCGGAGCGCGGCATGCCGATCACGTAGCGCCGCCCCGTTGCATTGAGCCAGGCGATGTTCTCCGCGCTCACCATCCCGCGGTCCATCACCCAGATGCGCTGCGCCTTGCCAAAGCGCCGCTCCATGCTTGAGACGATCTCCTCCACGGTCATCACATCGGCGGTGTTGCCGGGGAAGATCTCGTAGCCCAGCGGCATTCCGTCCCGGGTGACCACCATGGCAATATTGACCTGCACGCAGTCGGGGCGATGATCGCGCGAGTAGCCGCGTTGCGCGATCGAGGCATCGGCCTGCCCCTCAAAGTAGGTGCTCGTCACATCGTAGAGCAGCAGCTCATAGTCCAGATCGAACAGCTCCCCGAAGCGATGCACCAGGTGCTGCTCGATCGCCTGCTTATGCGGCAGCAGCCGATCGAGTGCCCGGTAGAGTCGCTCGTCGTAGACGCTCTCGGCGGGAACCTGCAGCAGATCCTCCAGCGCGGTGCTGCGGTACCACTGCTCAGCCACATGCAGTTCGCTCGAGGGCTCACACAGCCGTCCGATCACCAGAATCGCTGCGATGTCGCCCCAGGCGATGCTCTCACGAGCCGGGGGTAGCAGCGCTCGGCACAGCTCGTCGAGTCTCAGCGCCTGCCACAGCAACCACCCCAGCCACACCGCGCCGAAGGCGCGCGAGCGCTCCAACCGCACCTTCCCGAGCTTCACCGGTACCGCGTCGGCCGCCGCATCGCCCTCGAACAGAGGGCGCTGCGAACAAGCGGCGGTTCCGTCCGTGATGCTGCGTGCCAGCGCCTGGGCGCGCGCTCGGCCCTGAGCGTCGAGCTCGCCCAGCTGCGCCACCGTCTCCTGCACCACCTTGCGACCGTGACGCACCGAGCGCACCAATTGCCAGTACACATGCGCCTTGCCATTCTTCTTTCGCGTCGTGTGGCGCAGGTACATGCCCTCGCATTCTCACCACCCCACCCCGCGCTCGCAACAAGAAGGTCGCCACTACATCCACTTTCGCCCATTCAGCAGCGCGAATTCGACCGCGGCCACGATGCACCGATTCCACTCTCACTCTGGAGACGGGGTGTTGCAGCGACGCTACAATCGGCCGCTATCGTCGAAATTCACTGCCAACTGTGGAGGTTGGGCTAACGCCTGCGCGCCGCATCGCTACATGGAACAGGCGCCGCACTGGTTTCCCGAGGGATTCGCCGTTTGCTCATCGCTGATCCCCAACGAAGCAGGGTCAAAGTTGGCATGTGTTCGTGAAAAATCTACAAAAAAAGAAAATCGCGCTCATGCTTACGGCGACGACATTCGGATAACCCTAGCGCCTCACGAATTCAGGGCTTGCGCGATTTGCTCTGCGGCGGTCTGGGCGTCGGGAACAAGCCCGCGCATCTGCAAGAAGCCGTGGATCATGCCGCTGGCGCAGACGTAGCGCGTTGCGACTCCTGCAGCGTGCAAGCGATCGGCATAGGCGTGCGCTTCATCGCGCAACGTGTCGTACTCGGCGGCGATGATCAGTGTCGGAGGAAGATCGGCGAGATTCGCCGCAAAGATCGGCGACACGCGCGGATCTCGCGCATCGCATCGGCCACCACAATACGTCCGGTAATACCACGCCAAATCTTCACGAGGCACGAGGCATTCGGTGGCGGGCATGGCGATGGAGGGAAACGACAACGTGAAGTCGATCACCGGTTGCAACAGGATCTGATAACGGATAGCGACGCTCGGGTCCGACCGCAACTGAAGACACGTCACCGCCGCCAGATTTCCTCCTGCGCTTTCGCCGCATACGACGATAGGACCCGGCGCGCCGCCGAGCCCGACCGCTTGATTGGTCGCCCATTTTGAAGCTGCCACGGCATCGTCAAGGGCAGCTGGAAACGGATGTTCGGGCGCCAACCGGTAGTCGATCGACACCACCATGTGTTGAGTGACGCGGGCGAGATTGCGGCAAAATGCGTCGCTCTCTTCAATTCCGCCCTTTACGTATCCTCCGCCGTGGAAGTACAGCATGAGCGGATGCGACTGCGATGCGTCCAGCGCGTAGACGCGCGCGGGAATCGGCGCGTCCACGCCAGGAATCGCCATGTCCTCGATGCGGCCGACTG
>DASPUW010000196.1:0-4493 GCA_035622675.1 Burkholderiales bacterium
ACCAGCTCGATCTGCTTCTCCGTGAAGGGGCGTACCGAGGTATGCGCAAGCACGATCACTCCGATCACCATCCCCTCTCGAAGCATCGGCACACTGAGCATGGTTCGCAAACCCCGTCGCTTGACGTTGGGCATCGCGCCGGCGAATTCGGCGGCTTGAGCCATGATGTCCGGGATATGCACGATCCTTCGGTCGACGGCGGCACGCCCTGCAACCCAGTCTCTCTGGATGAGAATACGTTCACCAATCCCCAGGGATCCAGTCACTAGATACTCGGCGACGATGACGAGCGCATCATCTTTCACCAGCATCAGAGCAGAGTTGCTGGCTTGGCACAATCGCGCCGCACTGGTCAGCACAGCGTCGAAGACCGGCTGCACCTCGGTAGGGGAATTGCTGATGATGCGAAGGATCTCACCGCTGGCAGTTTGCTGCTCCAGCGCCTCGGTCAGCGCTTTGTTGCGATCATTGAGCTCTCCGAACAGCCGGGTGTTCTCGATGGCGATCACCGCCTGGTCGGCGAAAGTCTCGAGCAGCTTGACCTGCTTGTCGGAGAAGGGCCGGACCTCGGGGCGGCCGACGCCGATCGCGCCGATAGCGACACCCTTGTGCAGCAACGGCGCGGCGAGCACCGTGCGGTAGCCGGATCTCGTTTGGATTTGCTTTGCCAGGGCGTACTCCGCGTCCGGCTCGGCGAGGAGGTCCGGTACGTGGACAGTCTGAGCGTCGATGATGGCGCGTCCCGCGACCAGATCTCGGCGCAACGGGATGCGCTCCCCAAGCAGCAGATGAAGGGGCGCACCGTACACCGATGCGACGGCAGCCGCGTCGCCGTCCGCGCGCACAATGTAGGCATCGACGGCGCCGCACAGTTTGGCGACGCTCTTGGCGATGTCATCCAGCACCCGCTGCAGATTCCCGGGCGAGCTGCTGATGGCGTGCAGCACCTCGCTGGTCGCGGTCTGCTGCTCGAGTGCTTCCGTCAGAGCCTGGTTGTTATTGCGCAGCTCGTGGAACAGCCGCGTGTTCTCGATGGCGATCGCCGCTTGATCGGCGAACGTCTGCACGAGCGCAACCTGTGTGTCCGAGAAGGGATTCGCCTGCATGCGCCGGATGCCGATCGCGCCGATCGCGGCACCGTGCCAAAGCAGTGGGGTCGCCAGCAGCGTGCGGTAGCCGACGCGCGCGCGGATGCGCTTGGAGTCGGGGAACTCATCCAGCTCCTGCACCGCGTCCTTGATGTGGATGCTCTGGCGCTCGAGAACCGCCTTGCCGACGACCAGCCCGGGTCCGATCCGCAACAACTCCGATTTGGTCATCACCGGAAGCGGGCCGAATCCCGCAATCCATTGCAACTCGCTTCCCGTGACGAGAAAAATCTGCGCGTCGTTGGCCTCGCACAACCGAGCGGCGTGCTCCGCGACGGCGTCCAGCGCTGGCTGGAGATCGCTCGGAGAGCTCGCGATGATGCGCAGAATGGCGCTCGTCGCCGCCTGCTGCGCCACGGCCTCGCGCAGCTCGGTCGCGCGCAATGCGGCTTCGTGCTCCCAGTCCTTGTCCCCTTCCGGTATCTCTGGTTTTGGTGCCGGCGATCGTGTCAACCGGACTGCCGCGAAAGCACTCGCGGCACCCAGCGCTGCCAGGATCAAGGTCATCAGGATCCAGGCGAGGCGCTGCTGCTCGATCGCGTTGTTTACGCGAACAATGGAAAGCCCGACTCTTGCAACGC
Source organism: Burkholderiales bacterium (assembly GCA_035622675.1). GTDB lineage: Bacteria > Pseudomonadota > Gammaproteobacteria > Burkholderiales > SHXO01 > SHXO01. Next base: position 1,730 of record DASPUW010000196.1, read on the forward strand.
CAGCTGGTCTTGACGCCGCTTCGGAAGGAATCGGATCGGACGACGCGCCAGGTGCATCCGACTCCGACGCGATGAAGGTCAGGCGCTTGCGCGCGATCGGGACCGACACGTCGTAGAGGGATTCTCCCACTGGTTGCTCTGCGGCCGCGGTCAGGTCGCTCTGGATGTCGGGCGCCTGCGCCGTCCCCGCTTGGACCCGGAGCTGTCCGCTGACATCGCTGACCATGGCGTAGGCGATGTCCTGTTCGCGCGCGGCCCGATTCACCGCTTTGCGAAGCGCATCGGCATCTTGGCGGACTACGGCATCTTCGCTGCTGCTGGCGAGAGCGCGGGCCTGCGAGCGAGCGTAGATGAGCAGGCCCTCGATCTCACTCTGCCTCGCGCGCCCGACCACGTACCAGTAGAGCGAACCGGATGTGATGAGAACCATCACCGCCACGAGAATGACGATGATCACGCCAACGTCGGGCCGCATGCTGACGGCGCGTTTCACGGCATTGGTCCTCTCACCCTCGCCCTACCCTCTCCCGTCGAGGGAGAGGGGATGTAAACCACACTTCCCCTCTCCTCTTGCAGGAGAGGGTGTACGCCTCTGTGCCCTCTCCCGTCGAGGGAGAGGGATGTAAAGCTCTGTCCCCTCTCCCCTTGCGGGAGAAGGGGGTGCAAGCCACTGTCCCCTCTCCCCTTGCCGGAGAAGGGGGGTGCAAGCCTCTGTCCCCTCTCCCCTTGCGGGAGAGGGTCAGGGTGAGGGGTAAGGTCGAGGGGAAGAGGGTCCTTGCATAGCTCACGGTAGGAACTCGCGGATCTTGGCGAGGAGCTGTCGCGGACTGAAGGGCTTGGTCACGTAGCCGTCGCAACCGGCGGCGAACGCCTTTTGATCGTCGCCGCTCAAGGCGTACGAAGTGACGGCGATGATGGGAATGTGGCTCAACGCGGCGTTGGCCTTGATCCGACGCGTGACCTCGTAGCCGTCCAGCCCCGGGAGCTGGATGTCCATCAGGATGAGGTCCGGCACTTCGCTCGAAGCGAGCGCCAATCCTTGCTCCCCATCGTTCGCCTCGACCAGCTGGTAACCGCTGGCCGAGAGCAGGTCGCGCATGATGCGCCGGTTGTCCTCCTGATCTTCGACCAACAGAATACGCTTGCTCATGCTCCCTCCTTGACCTCAGCGGCCACCGCGGCAGCCCGCACAGGAACGCTGAAGAAAAACGTCGAGCCCTTGCCGACCGTCGACTCGACCCAGATGCGGCCACCGTGCAGCTCCACAATGCGTTTCGCGATCGCCAGCCCGAGTCCCGTCCCGCCCTTCGTGCGCGTCGGCGAACTGTCGACTTGCTGGAACTCTTCGAAGATCTTCTGCCGGTCGGCCTCCGCGATGCCGGGGCCGGTGTCGCAAACAGATGCCTGGAATTCGCCCCCAGAGTTGGCGACGCGTATGGCGACTTCTCCTTTCTCGGTGAATTTGATCGCATTGCCCACCAGGTTCAGCAACACCTGCGTGATGCGGCGTTCGTCGCCGTGACCGAGCGGCAGATCCGGAGCGACGTCCACGGTGAGTTGAAGCCGCTTCTCGGCGGCCAGCGACTCCACCGCGCTCGCCACGGAGTGAACGATGTCGGCGAAGGAATAGTCGGTCAAGCCGAGCGTGAGCTGTCCCGCTTCGATCTTGGACAGGTCGAGCACATCGTTGATGAGCCCCAACAGATGCCGACCGCTCTTCTGCACCCGGTCGAGCACTTCGTTAATCTTCTCCGGCACTTCGCCGTAGATCCGGTCCACGATCAACTCGGTGTAGCCCAGGATGGCGTTGAGCGGCGTGCGCAGCTCATGGCTCATGTTGGCGAGGAACTGCGACTTGTGCCGGCTCGCTTCCTCCAGCTCGCGGCTCTTCTGCTCGATCTCGCGGAACAGCCGCGCATTCTGGATCGCCAACGTGGATTGCGCGGCGAAGGTCTGCAGGAGGTCGACCACCTCGGGGGAGAAACTGCTGGTGCGCTTGCGCCCCAGCGCCAGTCCCCCGAGGATGCGGCCTTCATGAAGCAGGGGCAACGCTAGACCTGAACGAAACCCTGTTCGCTCCAGTGCTTCTCGAACCCAGCCCGTATAGGTCTGGTCTGCACTGATATCTTGGATCTGCACGGGTGCGCGTGCGACTGCGGCTCGACCCACCAAGCTCTCGCCGAGAAGAACCGGTCTGCTCGCAAGCGCGTGGGAGAGCTCCGCTGGAAAGCCGTAGCTTGCGCGTGGACGCAACGTCCCCGAAGCTTCGTCCAGCTCATAGACCATGCCGTTGTCTGACCCCGAGAGCTGCACGGCCCGCGTCACCAGCGTGCTGAGCACCTGATCCAGATCGAGCGTTGAATTGAGAGCTTGACCGACCTCTGCGAGCGAGCGCAGCTGTTCGACCGACCGCGCGAGCTCTTGCGTGCGGAACTGCAGCTCCTGGAACAGACGCACGTTCTCGATCGCGATTACGGCCTGGTCGGCGAAGGTCTTGAGCAGCTCGATCTGCTTGTCGGTGAAGGGCTGGACGTCAACGCGGCGAATCAGGATCGCCCCGATCGGGTCTCCTTTGCGGAGCATCGGCACCGCCAGTGCAGTCCGAAAACCGAGCTCCACGGCGCGCGCCTTCGCCGCGCCGTACTCGGCATCCGATTCGGCGAGAAGGTCCGGCACGTGAACGATGCGGCGCTCGCTGATGGCCCGTCCAGCCACGAGATCACGGCGGATCGGAACCAGCTCGCCAGTGCTTACGAGTGGAATC
>DASPUW010000197.1:0-3570 GCA_035622675.1 Burkholderiales bacterium
AGCGCCATGATCAGCATTCCGACAAGCATCGTCGCGGCCATGGAGGGTGCGCGTGTCAGGCTCACCGAGGCGCCCTGATGAAGCGTGTTCCACCACTTCACCGAGAAATAGATGATGGGCACGTTGACTACCCCGACCAGGGCGAGCAGCGCCGCCGCGCGGTCGGCACGCCGCACGTCGTCAATCGCCGCATGCAACGCCATGAAGCCGATGTACAGGAACAGCAGAATCAGCTCCGAAGTGAGGCGCGCGTCCCACACCCACCAGGTGCCCCAAGTCGGCTTGCCCCACAGCGAGCCGCTCCACAGTGCGATGAAGGTGAACATCGCGCCCGTGGGCGCTAGCGCGAGCGCCATCATGAATGACAGACGGGTGCCCAGCGCCAACCCGACCGCACACCATGACGCCATCACCACATACATGAACATGGACATCCACGCCGCGGGCACATGCACGAAGATGATCCGGTACGACTCGCCTTGCTGGAAGTCGGTCGGAGCCACGAACAAACCGATGTAAAGGCCCGCCGCAGCCAGCGCTGCGGCGAGCGCGAGGAACCACGGCGCAAGCCGGCCGGCCAGCGGATAAAACATTTGCGGCGCGGCGTATTTCCACCAGTTGAGTGCCATGTCGGGCCTATCCCAGAGCGATGCGCACCGCTGCCGCCGATGCGACTGGACCGAACACGATGGCGAGCAAAAGCAACGCTCCCAGCACCGACAGATGCCCGCCTGCCGGCATGCCCTCGGTGCTGGCCGAAACCGCCGCCGCCCCGAAGATCAGCACCGGGATATACAACGGCAGCACCAGCAGTGCCAGCAGCGCGCCGGCACCGCGCACCCCTAACGTCAGCGCTGCGCCGATCGCACCAATCAGGCTTAAGCAAGGGGTGCCGAGAAGCAGGGACAGCGTCATGCTGCCGAGCGCGCTCGCGGGAAGCTGGAACTGCAAACCGAGCAAAGGCGCGATCAATACCAGCGGCAGGCCCGTCACCAGCCAATGCGCCAGCACCTTCGCCGTCACCAGCAGAACCAGGGGCTGCGGGCCGAGCGCGAGCTGCTCCAGCGTGCCGTCGTCGAAGTCCGGCGCGAACAGGCGCAGCAGCGCCAGCATTGAGGCGAGCAGCGCCGCAACCCAGACCACGCCGGGAGCGATGACCCGCAGGATGCTTGGCTCTGGGCTGATGCCAAGGGGAAACAAGCTGACCACGATGACGAAAAAGAAGAATGTCGTGAGCGCATCAGAGCGCCGCCTCAGTGCCAGCGTGAGATCGCGCCGAACCACCGACGCGAACATCGGCGCCAACGCGAGCGGTTTCATGCGCCGAGCTGCAGCCGCTGCACCGGGGTTCCTACGAAACCGATGTCGTGATGACTCGCCAGCACGACAGTCCCGCCGCCCATCACGTGCCGTGTCAGATGGGACTGAACCAGCTCCACCGCCTGGGAGTCGAGCGCCGTGAACGGCTCGTCCAGGATCCACAGCGGCTTTGACCTGCCGAGCGCCAAGCGGCTCAGGCCGACGCGCCGCTGCTGCCCGGCCGACAGGAAGCGGGCGAGCAGCCGTTCGCGTCCCGCCAGACCGAACTCGCTCAGCGCCGCCTCGGCTTCGTGCGCATCGGCGCCAAGCCCAGTTTGCGCCAGCCCGAAACGCACGTTCTCGAGGCTGGTGAGATCGCCCTTCACCGCCGGCGCGTGCCCCAGATAGAGCAGGTCCGCATGAAAGCTGTCGCTCGAGGCCCGCACCTCCTCGCCCTTCCAGCGCACCTCGCCCGCATCCGGCCGCAGCAATCCGCACAACATCCGGATGAGGCTGGTCTTGCCGCTTCCGTTGGGCCCCAGCACCCACAGCACGTGGCCGGGAGGAAGATTGAACGACAGGCGATGAAACAGGCGGCGTTGGCCTCGCACGCATTCCAGAGACGCCGCGTCGAGCATCACACCCCGCAAAAAGTGGCAAATTATACCGGAGGCAGGCGCCTCAAGGACCGGCGAAATCCTTCGCCACCGCGAAGCGCTTCCGCCCGAGCGCGCCCAGCAGATCGTCCCAGGATGCCTGGAAGCTCTTCACGCCCTCGCCTTCCAGCTCGCGCGTAATGGCGTGCAGATCGATGCCGAGCGTTTCGAGCGCGTGCAGCTCGCGCTGGGCGACATCGGTGTCGTTTTCCAGCGAATAGCTTGCTTCGCCGTGGTAGAGAAAAGCGTCGAGCGTCTCCGGCGGCAGCGTGTTGACGGTATCCGGGCCGATCAAAGATTCCACGTACAGCACGTCGCTGTAACTCGGGTCCTTGGTGCTGGTGCTGGCCCACAGCGGTCTCTGGGGCCGGGCGCCGCGCTTCAGTTGTGCGGCGATGTCGGGCTCGCTCAGCAGGGCCTTGAAGCGCTGGTAGGCCGCCTTGCCGTTGGCCACAGCGATGTGCCCGCGCAGGCGTGCGGCCTCGGCACCGCCGATGGCGTCGAGGCGTCGGTCTACCTTGGTGTCCACGCGGCTCACGAAAAACGAGGCAACCGACGCGATGTCGCGCGGTCGAGCGCTGCGCGACAGGCCGCGAGCCCACGCGCGCACCACCTCCTCATAGCGTGCAACGCCGAACAGCAGGGTGACGTTGACGTTGATCCCGGACGCGATCAGGCGTTCGAATGCCTGCACGCCTTGCGTCGTCCCCGGCACTTTGATCATCGCGTTCGAGCGGCCCACCGATGCCCACAGCCGCTCGGCGCTGGCCACCGTACGCTCGACGTCATAGGCCAGATCCGGAGGCACTTCGAGGCTCACGTAGCCGTCGCGCCCCTGCGTACGGTCGTAGACCGGCCGCAGCACGTCCGCGGCCGCCTGCACGTCCGCCACCATCAAGGCTTCGCACAGCTGCGCGGGCTCGATCTCATGGTTGTGCTCGAGCTGCTCGCGTATGCCCTCGTCATAGTCGGAGTCGCCTCCGATCGCTTTGTTGAAGATCGACGGATTGGTGGTTACGCCGGTGATGCCACTGTCCACCAGGCGCTGCAAGCCGCCGCGGGCCACCAGGTTGCGATCTATGAAGTCGAGCCACACTGATTGGCCGTGGCGAGCAAGATCGAGAAGAGAAGCCATGAAATCACCTCCGTCGATGCCTGAGCCGAGGCCTAGCGCTCACGCAGCGGCGACAACGTTGTCCTCCGAGATCGCCTCAGGTGCAGTTGACCTGCTCTGAGTATTGTTCTCAAACGACGCCACGAGTTCAACAATGCTGAGCGAAGGGTGACTGCAAATGCTGCTGCTTCAAGCAGCTGCGAACGAGTGTCGAAGCGAAACGTCAATGGATGCGCTTAACTCCGCCTTAAGTTTTTTCCGCCAAACTTGGATTGCAATGTCGAAAGCCGCCCCAATCCAGTGTAGGCTAGCGCTGACACACTGGACGGCGCGCGACTCAGGCAGCCGACACGGACAGCTAAGCCGCAGCAGGCAGCTGCGCTTGGCGGAGAGGGTGGGATTCGAACCCACGGTCCCCCGCAAGAGGGACAACAGATTTCGAGTCTGCCCCGATCGACCACTCCGGCACCTCTCCTGTCGCGCGCTATTTTACATGCAAGT
>DASPUW010000198.1:0-2754 GCA_035622675.1 Burkholderiales bacterium
ATATGAACGGGCCCCGTTGAGAAGAATCCGCCCTTCTCAAACCTTACCTCCGCAGTTGTGTATTTAGCGAAGTATGGACTTGCCCCGGTTTGATGGACACTCCGAAAAGCGCGAAGGTACGCGCGATAGGAGTGGACGGTGACGAAGGAGCAGGGGCGTAAGCGGCGGAAGTTCTCGGATGAGTACAAGGCCGAGACCGTGCGATTGATCCACAGTAGCGGCAAAAGCGTGGGACCGATGGCGCTGGAACTGGGCATTGGGGAGACGGCGCTGCGACGTTGGTGCGCTCAGGCTGAGGTGGAAGCTGGGCGCGGTCCGGAGGGGGCGCTGACCCGCAGCGAAGGCGCGGAACTGGTGGAGCTGCGTCGGGAGAATCGGCGGCTGCAGATGGAGCGCGAAATCCTAAAAAAAGCGACGGCCTTCTTGGCCAAGGAGAGTCAGTGAGATTCGGCTTTGTCGAGACGGAGAAGGCCAAGTATCCGGTGGCGCTGATGTGCCGAGTGCTGGGAGTATCGCGGTCAGGATTTTATGCATGGCGCGAGCGGCCGGCCGCGCTCCGTGCGCGAGCGGACCAGAGACTAACTTTGGAGGTGAGCGCAATTCATGTGAAGAGTCGCCGCAGCTACGGTAGCCCGCGGGTGCATATGGAGCTGCGTGAGCGCGGACAGCGCGTGGGGCGTAAGCGGGTTGCGCGGCTGATGCGCGCGGCGGGTCTGCGTGCGCGTACGCCACGCCGCTTTCGCTGCACCACCGACTCCGGACACGCGATGGCAATAAGGGGTAATCTTCTGGCGCGGCGCTTTGCGGTGGCGCAGCCGAACTTTGGCTGGGTCGCCGATGTCACCTATCTGTGGACCCTGGAGGGCTGGCTGTACCTGGCGGTAATCCTGGACTTGTTCTCACGCCGGGTGGTGGGCTGGTCGATGAGCGAGCGGCTCGAGAAGAAGCTCGCGCTCGACGCACTAAGTATGGCATTGGCGGAGCGGCAGCCGCAGGGCGGACTGCTTCACCATTCGGATCGTGGCAGCCAAAGCGGATTCAAACGGTCGTCGCAACACCTCGACAAGGGGAATAGCGATGACTACTCAAGAGCGCCGTTCAGATCGATGCGGGCGAGCACGATTGCGGTCGCCGGGCCGGCCTCCGGCAGCGCGGCGGGAGAACTGTCAGCGGTTTTGGGCATCGATTGCGGCAGGCCGTTCAACCGCGGACGCTGCTATCGAGGCCGGAGTGTCGCCCGCCGTGGGTGGCCGGTGGTTGCGGAGGACGGGCGGCATGACAGCGTTCCATTGTTCGCAGTCTTCAAAGCCCCTGTCGGGCCGCTATCTATCGTTTGCCGAGCGCGAAGAGATCGCCATCTTGCGGGTTCAGGAACATGGCGTTCGCGCGATTGCGCGCAAGCTTGGGCGCGCCCCTTCGACGATCTCACGCGAACTGCGCCGCAACGCCGCAACACGCAGCGGCGGACTGGAATATCGGGCCACCACCGCGCAATGGCATGCCGAGCGTTCGCTGCGCCGTCCCAAACCAGCCAAGCTGGTCGAGAACGAAGTCCTGCGCCGTTATGTGCAAGAGCGGCTCGCAGGTGCAGTCACCGCGCCCGATGGAGTAAAGATCAACGGGCCGAAGTTCACATGGAAGGGGCGGCGCTCGGGACGCAGGCAGCCCCGGCGGTGGGCGACGGCGTGGAGCCCGGAACAGGTTGCCAAGCGCCTGCCGCTGGACTTTCCCGATGATGATTCAATGCGTATTAGCCACGAGGCGATTTACCAGGCCCTTTACGTGCAAAGCCGCGGCGCGCTGCGCCGCGAGCTGACTGCCTGTCTCCGCACCGGACGCGCACTGCGCATGCCCCGCGCGCGGGTCCGCGGCCAGGGTAAATCCTTCGTTTATCCCGAGATCATGATCAGCGAACGCCCCGCGGAGATCGCTGATCGGGCGGTGCCCGGTCACTGGGAGGGGGATCTGATCCTCGGTCTAGGCAGCTCGGCGATCGGCACGCTGGTAGAGCGAACGACACGGTTCACGCTCCTGCTGCATCTGCCACGCATGGCAGCCTACGCCGATACCGCTCGGATCAAGAACGGACCCGCACTCGCCGGTCATGGTGCAGAGGCGGTCGGCGAGGCTATCACACGCACCATCATCACCTTGCCCGAGCAAGTTCGACAATCCTTGACCTGGGATCAGGGGGTAGAGATGGCGCAGCATGTGAACCTGCGGATCGATACGGGGCTGCAGATCTACTTCTGCGACCCGCATAGCCCCTGGCAGCGCGGCACTAACGAGAATACCAATGGCCTGCTGCGTCAATACTTCCCAAAGCGAACCGACCTCAGCGCACATAGCGCCGATGATCTCGCGGCGGTAGCGATGACCCTCAATTCGAGGCCGCGAAAAACCTTGGGCTGGAGAACTCCCGCCGAGGCCTTGGATCAGTATCTTCGAGGAGCTAAACGCTATCTTGCGACGACCGTTTGAATCCGCTCAGTACGCCAGCCATGAATACCAGGAGCTACTCGCCAGCCATGCGCTGCTGAGCAGCATGAGTCGCAGCGCCAACTGCTGGGACAACGCGGTGGCCGAGAGCTTCTTCGCCACGCTCAAAGTTGAACTGGTCTACCAGACCCGATGGAGCACGCGCGCCCAGGCCCGCAGCGAAGTCTTCGACTACATCGAAATCTTTTACAACCGTCGCCGGCGGCACTCCGCCCTCGACTATCTGTGTCCAGATGAATTCGAACGACGACGGCA
>DASPUW010000199.1:0-2219 GCA_035622675.1 Burkholderiales bacterium
ACGGCGGGCGTAAGCTGTAGTGCTCCCTGGGCACCGCGACGGCTCTTCTTGGCCCACATCGAGCGGGCTGTTCTTCACTGCGGCTTCGTTTGCCGGCCACCCGGCGCGCATAGTACCCGAGAACAAGGGCGCAATGGAAGGGGCATCGTGGGAACCCCCTCCTGGATCCTGAGGTCTCTTTATGGAGCGGCTGGGTATAGCGCCGACACAACGGGCGAGTGCTGCGACGCGCGGCACGGACCATGAGGAGACAGCGATGAAGACGCTTCGTGTTCTAGATTCATCGGGCGACCGCGTCGTCGAGTTCGACGACGCTGCAGCTCCGGCCGGCCACCGTGAGCAGGCCAAGGCGCTGTTCGAACGCCTCCTCGCGGGGGGCTCCACCGCGTTCAAGGTAAACCGCGGACAGGGTATGCCGGACGAAAAGGTGACCGACTTCGCAGCTCTCGAGAACGAAACCATCGTGGTGCCGCGTGTAGTGGGCGGATGAAGCGGTAATCGGGCCGGTCGCTCCAGGCCTGGGAGTGGTGACGATGTTGAGGCAGGGTTACGCGCGATTCGTCCGTGGGCTGCGCGGGCGCGTCGCACCCAGCGCCGAGCGAACTGCGGCCGATGCTCCGATGCGACAGCTGCTTGCCGGGCCTCCGCTGGCCGTGGCTGAACGGCGCGCGCGAGACCTGCTGCTCCGAACGCTAAGCGGGACGCAGCGCAGGGAGTTCGAGCTGTGCGGTTACTTCAGCGTCGAGGCACCGGGCCGCGGCCGGTTCTGGATCTTGCCGTGGCGCTCGCTGAACGTGGTGGAGCCGGTGACGGGCGATTGCTATTGCGGCATGCCCGAAGGCCGGCTCCCTGTGTACGACCTGATGTTGGCTCAGAAACTCTTGCTCGAGAACGATCCGCAGCACTTCTTCTCGGTAGCGAACCGCCACCCGAACTTCGCGCAGCACCCGAGGAGCGCGCGCGGCCGCGCCGAGGCGTGACCCTGCGCTCGACCGACCAGCCTTCAGACCAGCTGTTTCCAGCGCGACTTGGATTGCACGGGCATCGCCTCGCCCGCACTTTCCGCGGCAGCGAAGCGCGAGAGATGATGGTCGCCATCGCCGAACGTCGCGTCGATCGCGGTCAGACGCTTGAAGTAATGCCCCACGTTCAGCTCGTCGGTCATGCCCATCCCACCGTGCAGCTGGATGGCCTGCTGACCGACGTAGCGGCCCGCCCGCCCGATCAGTTCTTTGGCCGCTGACACCGCGCGGCGGCGCTCGCCTGCATCGGGAGAATCCACCCGGACCGCGGCGAGACAAGCCATCGACTTTGCCTGCTCGTAGTGGATCAGCATGTCGACCATGCGGTGCTGGAGCGCCTGAAAGCGGCCGATCGGAACGCCGAACTGCTGCCGCGTCTTGAGGTACTCGAGCGTCGCGGCATTCAGCGCGCCCATGCATCCCACCGCCTCGGCGCACAGTGCAGCGGCGCCACGGTCCACCACCAGCTCGATCAGAGGATAGGCCTGATCCAGGACGCCGATCAGCGACTCGGCGTTGACGTGGACATTGGTGAACTCGGCCTCGACCGCCCGCATGCCGTCGTACGTCGGATAGTCGCGGCCGGCAACACCCGGCTCGGTGGGATTGACGAAGAACAGCGATATGCCGTGCGCATCGCCGGACTGGCCGCTGGTTCGCGCGGAAACGATCAGCAGATCCGCAATGGCTCCATGCAGCACGACCGACTTGCGCCCATTGATGACCCAGAAGCCGCCTTCCTGGCGCGCCGTCGTTCTGACCTCGCTCAGCGAGTAGCGCGAACCTGGCTCCCAGTGCGCGAACGCAAGCTTCATCGAGCCCTCGACGACGCTCGGGAGCAGGATGCGGCGCTGGGCCTCCGTGCCCCCCAGCACGATCGCGCCTGCACCCAGCACGACCGTCGACAGATACGGCTCGACCACGAGGTGGCGGCCGAGCGCCTCCATGACGATCATCGTGTCCACCGCGTTGCCGCCGAAGCCGCCATACTCGGGAGGAATGGGCAGCCCGAGCAGCCCGAGCTCCGCGAATCCCTCCCACGCAGAAGCGCCGATGCCCTTGCGAGCGGCGATGATCTCGCGCCGCGTCTCGAAGCTGTAGTTCTTGTCGAGAAATTTCTCGATCGAGCCCTGCAGCATCTGCTGTTCTTGCGTGTAGTTGAAGTCCATGCCTGCCTCGCTAAGCCGAGTTCAGCCG
>DASPUW010000200.1:0-11624 GCA_035622675.1 Burkholderiales bacterium
CCCCGCATCCACGATGAAGTTCTGCGCCGTGCACATGCGGCTGTCGTCGGCGGCGAGGAACAGCACCATGCGCGCGAGGTCCTCGGGCAGCAAGCGTCCGGGCAGACACTGCGCCTCTTCGAGCCTGCGCTCGCCGTCGGGGGTGAACCATAGGGTTTTCTGGCGCTCGGTCATGACCCAGCCCGGAACAACCGCGTTGACGCGGATGTTGAACGGGCCCAGATCGCGCGCCAACCCTCGCGTGAGGCCGCTCACGCCGGCCTTGCTCGTGGTGTACGCGGGCATGCCGCCGGTCGAAGACATCCAGCTGATCGAGCCGAAGTTGATGATCGAGCCGCCGCCCAGCCGCTTCATCTGTTCCACCACCGCCTGCACCGCGAAGAACTGGTGGCGCAGATTGACCGCCACGCGCTCGTCCCAATACTCTACCGTCACCTCCTCGACGCGGTGGCGGTCGTCGCGCGCCGCGTTGTTGACCAGCACCGAGATGTCGCCCAGGCTTTTCTGCACGCTGGCGATGGCCGCGCGCAAAGCATCGATGTCGCGCACGTCGCAGTGGATGTACAGCGGCGCGTGCGCGGCGTCGCGCGCCAGCCGCTTGAGCAGTGCCTTGCTGGCCGCCTCATCGATGTCCACGAACGCGACACGCGAACCCTGCTGCACGAAATGCTCGACGATGCCGGCGCCGATGCCGGACCCGCCGCCCGTCACGAAGACGACGCGGTCGCGGAGGCTTGGGTAGGCGGCGTACCTATTAGAAGCGGTCAAGGCTTTGAACTCCTCGTTCATGATTGGTTAGTCGGTTCGAGCAGCGGGTTTCAGTCTCGAAATTGTACGCTCGGGCGGCTACCTCACGCGAGTGCGTAGAATGCCGCAACGTGATGAGCACGATCATCGGCGTTGGGCTGCCTATTCTCGTCATGCTTGCGATGACCATTGTAGGCTTGGAGCTTACGGTGGAAGATCTCGGGCGCGTCTTGCATTACCCGGTTGAGGTCGCCGCTGGTGTCATAGGCCAGGTCCTGACGCTTCCGCTCATCGCTGCGGGGCTGATTCTGCTGCTGCACCCGGAGCCAGCCGTCGCGGGCGGCCTGATTCTTGCCGCGGCCGCGCCGCAGGCGATGACATCCAACTATTACTGCCTGCTGGGCCGAGGCAACGTCGCGTTGTCGGTCACGCTGACGGCGGCATCGAGCGTGCTGGCACTCGCCTCCACGCCACTGGTATCAGACCTCGCCTTCGGGATACTGCTGGCGCGGGACGCGAGCTTCGCTCTTCCCCCGGGCAAAGTCATGCAGCAGATCCTGACCGGGCTGCTGCTGCCGGTTAGCGTCGGAATGCTGGTGCGTCACCGCGCCCCAGGGTTCGTCGAGCGTAATCGCGCGCGCTTCCAACGCCTGACCGCGATCACGATAGCGGCCATGCTGTCATCATTCTCGCGGACCAGGCCGATACCGTGCGGCGCAATCTCGCCGCGATCTTGTCCGTTGGCCTCCTCTTCACCGCGGGGGCGGTTGCGGTGGGCTTGGGCATCGCCCGCGCGCTCTCCCTGCCAAGAGCCGACGTGCTTGCTCTACTCGCGGGGTTCCCATCCCGCAGCTTGAGCATCGCCACGCTGATCTCTATCAACGTGCTCGGTCGCGTCGACTTTCTGGCCTTTGCCGCGACCTTCTTCCTGGTTCAGGCAGCGATCCTCATTCCGCTGATGCTGCTCGCTCGGTCTGAGGCCCCCGCTCCCGACAACCCGCAGCGCTAGCTCAACGGCTTGACGCAGGACAAACACGCTGCGGGGTGTTTGCTGTATGTTGCAGCGGATCGCAAACGAATTTGCTCACAGAGGAGGTGGGAATTGGCACCACGAATGAATGTCGCTTCGCCTCGGCGCTGCCTCGCGGGGCTGACTCTCTTGGCCGGGCTGGTTGGATCAACCCTGGCCGGGGCGGAGGACGTCCTCAGGATCGGGCTGGTCCCAGCAGAGGATCCGCGCCTGATAATCGCCGATAATGAGGCCCTCATAGATTCGCTGCGCGCTTCGCTAGGCATGGAAATCAAACCGTATGTCGCCACTGACTACAACGGCGTGATCGAGGCGCTCCGCGCGAAGAAGTTGGAGGTGGCACTTCTCGGCCCCTTTTCCTACGTCCTGGCAGCCTCGATTACAGAAGTCGACCCGATCGCCGTCCCCGAGACCCAGCGACAAGGCGCGAGCTACCGTGCCCTGATCATTGCCCGGAAGGATCGCAATATCCGTTCGCTGGCCGATCTCAAGGGCAAGACTTTCGCTTTCGTCGATCCGAGTTCCACCTCGGGACACCTGTTCCCCAAGAGCGCCATGCTGCGGGCCGGATTGAACCCGGACACTGACCTGCGCGCCATCTTCGCCGGCAGTCACGACGCCAGCGTTCTCGCTGTCCAGAACGGAAAAGTGGATGCGGCCGCGGTGGCCGACAGTTTGTTCCAGGCCGCCGTGGCCCGGGGTGTGCTGAAAGCCGACGAACTCGTGATCGTGTGGACGTCCGACCCGATTCCAGGCGCCCCGGCTGTGATCCGGCGCGATCTGCCCGAGCCTCTCAAGCAGCGCATCCGTGCCGCGTTTGCCGCCATGCACGATGTCCCCTGGGCCAAGGGAACGGTCATCAAGCGTTGGGTGCCCGCCACCGACGAGAACTTTGCCGTAGTCAGGGAGATGAGCAAGATCCTCAATCTCGATCTGCGCAAGATGCAATGATCGAGATCCGTGGGCTGACCAAGTCCTACGCCACCATCGCGGCTCTGCGCGGCGTCGACTTGCGCGTATCGGCGGGAGAGCTCTGTGTCGTGCTGGGCCCTTCCGGAGCGGGCAAGTCCACGTTGCTCCGCTGCGTGAATCGGCTGACGGAGCCGACGTCAGGCGAGATTTTCGTCGCGGGAGAGCCCGCGCCGCGAACCCGCGCCGAGCTGCGCGAGCTGAGGCGGCGCATCGGAATGATCTTCCAGGACCACAACCTCGTGCCGCGCCTGTCGGTGCTCAAGAACGTTCTCACCGGGCGGCTGGCTGCGATGCCTCCGTTGGCGGCCGCGTTACAGCTCTTTCCCGTGTCGGATATCGACATAGCGCTCTTCGCGCTGCGGCGAGTCGATCTGGTTGAACGTGCCAACGAGCGCGCCGATCGCTTGTCAGGCGGGCAGCAGCAGCGGGTTGGCATCGCCCGAGCCTTGGCTCAGCGCCCGAAGGTCATTCTCGCCGACGAGCCGGTTGCCAGTCTCGACCCCAAGACCGCGCGCGTGGTGCTAGACGACCTGCGCCGTGCAGCGCACGAGCTCGGGATCGCGGTGCTGTGCAACCTTCACCAAGTCGAATATGCGCTGGAGTTCGCCGACCGCATCGTTGGTGTCTGCGACGGACGGGTGGTGTACGAAGGCACACCCGCGCAGCTCGACGAGCCCGCTTTGAGTCGAATCTACCCGGGCCTGGAGGCTGCTGAGATGTCGCGGGCGCCTGCGGCCCCGCGCCGCGTCCAGGAGAGGATCGTATGAGCAGATTCCGCTTCTTGTTGGGTGGCGCGTGGACGCCGCGTCGCCGTCTGACCTGGATGGCCCTACTGGCTGCGAGCGCCGTCGTGCTGGTCTGGAGCGCGAGAGGTATCGGGCTGAGCGTTTCCGAGCTGGTCCGCGGGCTGCCGTGGATCTGGGACCTCGTGTCGCGCATGATGCCGCCCAACTGGCCCTTTCTCGGGCGTCTGGTGAAGCCGGTGATCGAGACGGTGCAGATCGCTCTCTGGGGAACGCTGCTTTCGGTGCTGCTGGCGCTGCCCCTGTGCTTCCTGGGCGCCAGGAATCTGAGCCCGAGCCTCGTGGTGTTTCACGCGATGAGGCAGGTGTTCAACGCGCTGCGCGGAATAAACGAGATCATCTTCGCTCTCATCTTCGTGGCAGCAGTGGGCTTAGGCCCGTTCGCGGGAGTGCTCGCGCTGTCCATCCATGGCGCCGGCATGCTCGGCAAGTTCTTCGCCGAGGCGGTCGAGGAGATCGACGCCGGGCCGATTGAGGCGCTGCGTGCGACAGGCACCCGCCCGTCGCTGGTGGTCGTGTTCGGCGTGCTCCCTCAGGTCATTCCGTCCTGGATCGCCTCGACGCTGTACCGCTTCGAGGTCAACCTGCGCGCGGCCACGATCCTGGGCATGATCGGCGCCGGCGGCATCGGCTTCGAGCTGGTTTCCTCGCTCAAGTTGTTTCAGTACCCGGACACGGCCATCTGCGTGCTGGTAATTCTCGGCATGGTGATGACAGCTGATTATCTGTCCTCGAAGCTGCGCGCACGCATCCTCGCTCCCTGAGTAATCTTTGGCTAACCACCTCAGCGGCGTCGCTGCACGCGGCGTAGCTCGCCCGTATTCCCATCCACGCGCAGCATGTCGCCGGTCCTGACTCGGCGGGTAAGATCTGGAAAGCCCGCAACGGCCGGCAGTCCGTATTCGCGCGCGACCACCGCACCGTGCGAGAGAACGCTGCCGACCTCCGTAGCCAGGCCCGCAGCGCGGCTGAAGTAAGGCGTCCAACCTACATCGGTGAAAGGCGTCACCAGAATCTCGCCCGGCTGCATGGCTGCGGCTTCCGCCAAATTGCGAGCGACGCGCGCGGCCCCGACCGCCACGCCGCGGCTGAGCGGCGTGCCTTGCATAGCGTCGCCCTCGTGCACCTCGAGCTGAGCCGCTGCAAGAGGAAGCGGCTTGCCTTGGCACACATATGGAAACTCCACTGCCATTTTCCGCGGGTGGAGGCGCCGGCGATGTTCCGCGCGCCTCACCAGCTGGCGGTCTGGCCCCTGCGCCAACTGGGCGAGTTCCTCGTTGGTGAAGAAGAACACCAGATCCGCGTCGGGCAGCCAACCCTCGGCGACGAGCCGCTCGGCGAATCCCACATAGCCGCGCTTCAGTTGGCGCGCGATCCACACGCGGAACGACTTGGATCGTTCGCGCACCACAACCGAAGTCTGCGTTGTCGGCAGCAGCCGCTGGATCAGAAGACGCGCGCCCCATGAGAGTTCCGCGAGGGCCTGGTTGGCCTCGGTCTCCCAACCGGTCTGTGTCTCGCGCGGCGCCGCGACGACCAGCTGCAGAGAATGTACCATCGGTAGCGGGTCTTCCTGCCAATCTCGCTCCCGCAGCTCCAGCTCGCGAATGCAGCGGTGGCCGTGGACGGCGAGAAACGACTCGAACGCCTTCCCGACAGCGCCGGAGGAAGGGCCTTTTAGCCATTGCAGAGCTTCCTCGCCAGACATGCGCTCGAAGCGCTCTGCCACCTCTGGCTCGGCCGCGATGAGCACCCCGAGATCGTTGAGCGCGTCCGCCACGCCGATGGAGCTAGCAGCTGCGCCGGCAGCATGCGACCTCGCTCCCGCCAACAGCGCGGCGACTGCGGCCTGCGACTGCGCGCTGGGCGGTCCACCCTTGCTGAAGATGCGCTGAAACACTCCAAGCAGTGCGATCGCCATCATCGACGTATGGACATGCACGGCGGCCGATTCATTGACGACTTCGATCCCCCGTTGCAGCCGGCGATAGTATTCGACCAAGTCATCCGTTGGCTCGACCCGGAATGATGCGTGTCGTGCAATGAAGGCGTCGAGGCGCTTGCGCCCCGCTGGAACGAGGCGGAAGTAGCGCAACGTGTGCAAGAGGCGCTGCAAGGCTGGCGCGTTGGGCGGAAGCGTCGCGTCCGGCAGCACGTGCCCGGTCAAGGTAAGGTCGGAGCTGTTCTTGTCCATGCCGAACATCTGCGAGCCGAGCAGGTAGAAGTTCGACATGTTGATGAAGACGTGCCCCTGCGCAACGAGCAGCAGCGGAACGCTCTCCACCACCTCGCGCTCGATTCCGGCGCGAATGAAGAGCTCATTCATGCCGAAGATGTATGACGGTCCCACCACCGACCAGCTGAGCGGGGTCATCGCGCCGGGCATCCATTCCGCGATGTTGTGCCACGTAAGCTGCCAGGTGGGGTCGACCGCATCGTCGAGCTCCTCGGGCCCCGGCAAATCGAGCGTGGTGATCGGCCGGGCCTGAAGCCAATACACCTGATCGTCTCGATCGATGGCCCATTCGAGATCGAGTGGTTGACCGAGCGCTGCCTCGGCTTTGAGCGCGCCGTGTAGCAGTTCCCCGAACCGGCCCTCTGCAACTGAGGAGCGCTCGCTATGCAGTTCACGCTCGACCACATGGCCCTCGCGCGACAAGACGAAGTGGTCCGGTGTCCGATAACCACCGACGAGGCCTTCGCCCAGTCCGCGCACGGCGTTGATCACGACACGGTCGCGCTGACCCGTAACCGGGTCGGCCGTGAAGATCACGCCCGCCGCGCTCGCGTCCACCATGCGTTGAACCACCACGGCCATGCTGCCGTTGGTGTGTGCATGCATCTCGTCGCGATAAGCCTGCGCGCGCGCGCTTGCCATGGACGTCAAGCAGCGTTCCACCGCCTGGCGAATGGCGGGAGCCCCCTCGACGCGCAAGACCGTCTCGAACTGTCCCGCGAACGACGTCTCCGCGCCGTCCTCCCCCAAGGCAGACGAGCGCACCGCTACGGCGCCCCCGAGGCGCGAGCTGTATTCGTCCAGTTCTGCTGGCAGATTCCCCGGACCGGCGCCCACGATCACAAAGCCTTCCGGCACTCGAAGACCCAACTGCGCCAGCTGCGCTAACTGCGCGGCCTTGCCGCCGACCGGAGCAGAACCGACCCGATCAAGCGGAATTACCCTCGACGTCAGATTGTCCACTTAAGCTGGCTCTCCCTCTCCTCCACGGCATAGTATGGCGCGATTGGCCTACACTCCGTTTGATCGAAGTCAACTCGGGGCATCAGCGATGAGCGAACGAGGCCTCCCCGGCACCCGCGGCCGCAAGCGGGTCTACTTGATGCGCCACGGCGAAGTGAGCTATCGCAGGGCTGACGGCCGCACCGTATTCTCGACGCAGGTGGCACTTACCGATGAAGGCGTGGAACAGGCCCGCCTCATGCGCGAGCTCCTCGCCCAGGCGCCCTTCGACCTCGGCGTGCACACCGGCTTCGCCCGCACGCGTCAAACCGCCGAGCTGGTGCTCGAGGGGCGCGGCGTGCGTCTGGAAGAGCTCGCCGCGCTATGCGAAATGCAAGTCGGTTCCATCGAGGACCTGAGCGATGAGCGCATCGATGCGGAGTTCACATATGGGCTCGAGCGTGCAGCCGAGCCTGATGCGTCCTTCCCCGGCGGCGAGACGTTCGCCGCGTTTCAGCAGCGCATCGTGCCGGCTTTCGAAGCGCTGCTGCTGCGCCCGGATTGGACCACGGCACTGGTGGTGGGACACGGCGGCACCAATGCCGTGATACTCGGCTGGGTGACCCGTGGCGGCTTGGCTGGCTTATCGGCCTTCGAGCAAGATGCCGGCTGCATCAACATCGTCGATGCGGACGTGGTTGACGGCGAAATCGTCAGGCGCCTGCTGCGCGCGGTGAATCTCACGCCCTACAATCTCGCAAAGCACGAGCACTATCTAACGGTTGCGGAGCAGATCGTACTAGCGCGCCGCAAAGCGCAGGACGGTCGGGAAGATTGAAGGCCTCGGCGCTCTTCAACGGGTGCGCTTGCGAAAAGCGATCCAACCGGCCGCTGCGGTAAACGCCCCGACCAGCGCGACGACGATCCAGAAGCCCTGGGTGTGCTGAGCCAGTGGAACGCCGCCCACGTTCATCCCGAACAGCCCGGCGATCATGTTGATCGGCAACGCGAGCACCGTCACGGCCGTGAGTACGAACACGCTGCGGCTGGTTTGCTCGCCGATGTACGCCGCGATCTCCTCCTGCAGCAGCTTGATGCGCTCCTGCAGCCCGGTCATGTCGCGGATCGCGACCGAGAATTCCTCCGTCGACTGGCGCACCTCGAGGATATCCTGCTCCTCCATCCACGCGGGCGGCCGATTGAGCAGCCGGAACAGCGCAGCGGGCTCGGGCGCCAGCAGACGCTGCAGCCGCACCAGGTCTCTGCGCAAGGCGCCGAGCTCGGCGCGCTTCATCTCGAGCCGGCCCGAGAGAAAGGTGTCCTCGATCGAGTCCACCTTGGACGTGGTGCTGCGCACGATCTGCGTGAGCACTTCGGCCTGGTCGCGCAACAGGTGGACGACGAGGGCGACAGCGGACGGGAAGCATTCTCCCGCCTTCACGGCTGTGCGCAGGCGATCCACCGAGCGCAACGGCTGACGCCGGACGCTGATGAGCTTTGTCGCGTCGACGCTCAACCACAGCGTCGACACCTGCAGCGACTCGACGTGCGCAAAGTCGTAGATCACGTCGTTCAACACCGCGACCAGCGTTCCATCCGCCTGCTCGATGCGAGTCGAACGCGACCCCTCGTGCAGGGCCTCGAAGAAAGCTTCGGGCAGGTCGAGGTGCGCCCGGAGCCACTTCTCGGTCGAGATGTGAGCCGCGTTGAAGTGCAGCCACATGAATTCGCCCTTCTGCCTGATCGAAGGGTCGCGCAGCCAGGTGCTGGCCTGTGCAGACGCCACCGTGCCCCCGCAAACGCCCGGCGAGAAAAGATAGCCGTACACCAGGCCGGCCTCGTCGGCGCCGTAGGACGCGGTAGGCGTTGCAGTATGCATCTGACCTCCTTACGCAGTCACCCTGCCTCGCGCTCGCGCGGGCGCCGTTAGCGGCCGATCGGCAAGGTGAGTTGAGGACCGGGGCCAGGACGGCCGGCCAGCTCCAGCCGCGCGAGCTCCATCAGCAGCGAGAACGTGGACTTGGTTTCCTGGTCCCTGTCGTCGATGTAGAACCAATAGCCCTTGTACTGCACAGCGACGTGCGCGTTTGCCGGGGGCTCAGCGCCTTTGATCTTGGCGGAATGCACATTGAAGAAGCTGCGCATCAGAGCCACCCAATCGAATGGCTGATCGTGCGCATCCAGCGTCACCGTGATCAGCCCAACTTTGGCGTGCTCCTGAGGAATGTCGACGCCATGCGAGACGTAGTACAGCGCCTGAAGAAGCGAGCGCGTCTCCAGATCGAGGCTTGTGACGCCGTCGGAGGGGAAGGTCGACGGAAACGGGCTGAGCGCCTCTTCGGTGATATCGTACTGGGTGAGCCCCGGTTTGAGGTGGAAGACGCGCACGAAATCCTGCACTTCAGGGGATTCCAGCGCCTGCGGGTCGATGCGCAACACCGGGTGCGGCGCCTTCTTGACGAGCGACCACGTGGCGCTATTCTCGTCCGGGCGGTATTCGTAGCCGTTTTTTGCCGCTTCCACCACGTCGCGCGCCGTCACGGCCACGGCCGGCAGCGGGCCAGCCACCCGCTCTTCCCGCTCCTCGACGCCGAACACGATCTCAGCGCGATCCTGCAGCAGCTGCAGGACGGCCATACCGTGCAGGAACTCGCTCACCTCCGGCGCTTGCCTCGGAGTGGGCCCGCTCGCGGTCTGTGCGTTGGGTACCCAGTTCAAATTTTCCAGGTACAGGCGGAAGACAGTCGCGATCGGCCAGGTGGTCTTGGCCAGGTACACCACGCCGTCGAGCGGCAGCGGCGTGAACAGCTTTCGCGTGAACTCCTGGTCGTCGAGCGGGGTCAGGCTGATGGTGGGGCGATCCGCGCTCAAGGCACCCGCCCCTGGAAGCACAGTGGCGAAGCTGCGATTGACGTCGGCGCCGGCGGCCGTGAAGAACGGCACGATCTGGACGCTTTGCGATCGCTCGAACTGGGCGGCGATGCCGGTTACTGCCAGGCTGCTCGGGGTGTCCGTGTAGCGCAGCCGCACGATGTTGAGCAGCAGCTGCTCTTCAGTCGTGCGCTTGACCACCTCGTTGTACTGGAGGCGCGTCTGGTCCAGGGCCTGCGGGCCGAGCGTGGTGCACCCCCCATACACCAGACCGGCCAGCAACGCCACGATTCCGCGTGCGATGCTGGTCGACATCCTGCTGCGTTCTTTTGGAAGACTCGACGAGGCTATTCCTCCCTGCCTGCCAGCCCCGCGTAAGCTTTGACGATACCGCGCCAGCGTTACAGTTCTGAGACAAGCGTGCTCGCGGATGCGCCGATGTGCTCAAGCCACGGCGAGCGGCGGGGTGGGGGATCTTGACGGCGGCATGGTTTGCCGGCAGGCAGGGAGCGGCCGGCCCCTGCAGCCGCCCCTGGCGGGGCTCGAGCCCTGTCAGGCACTCGACCCCTTCAGGTCAGGTGCACGTGCGGACGCGTTCCCTTATTTCTTCTCGTCCTTCGCTGGCGCTGGCTTCTCCGCCGCAGCGGTCTTCTGCTGTTCTGCCGACTGAGCGGCGGCGGCGGACACCTGGTTCACCAGTCCCTCACCCTTCGGGCTGCTGACTTCGTGCCTCACCAGGATATCCGCTGTGTTGATGGGCTTGCCATAGAAGCCCGCGTTCCACGTGTCGTTGCTGCTGAGCACGTTGCCATTTATATTCAGGCCTGCGTACGCCACCTTCGAGCGGTAGAAGCTCAGAAAGTCACCCTGGAACGAGGTCTGGCTCCCCGTGCCGACCGGGCCCCCTGCGAGCGCCGCATCGACTCCACCCCTGACGCTCGACGACAGCAGCGAATTGACCGCGTTCTGCGTCATGACGAGGATGACCACTTCGGACACCTGCACGCCCACCTGCAGGCCGACACTCGCGTAGGTCAGGGTGTAGAACGCGGGGCCACCCCATTTGCCCGACGCGTCGCGCGTCACCAGCACGCCGCGTCCGCCCTGACCGCCGAAGATGAAACCGATGCGCGCCGAAATCGGAATGATCAACACACCCTGCGCCGTGCTCAGGCGTCTGCGGAAAGAATCCTGCCCGGGGTCCAGCCAGAAATTCTCGAACGTCTTCTCGGCGAGCGCGACGTGCTGCTCCGCTTCCTCGGCGGGCGTCGGCGGCGCTTTCTTCGGCTCATCGGCCGCCCAGGCGGGGGCGAACAGTAGTCCGGCGAGCGCAGCGCTCGCCGTCAGCAACGACATGCGAGCAGCAAATGGGGTCATATTGGTCTCCTTTGGAATAGTAGGTATTTAAGCTTCACGACAGCGCGGCCCGCGCCAGCGGCCAGGGTACGGGACAAGCGCATGATACCGAGCGGCGGGCGGAGCGGAAACTGAACAAAGAATTCTCCCCTCCTTTTCGAGGAGGGCTGGCACACGGAGTGTGACGGGGTGGTGGGCATTTGCGGGCGAACCACCCCGTCGCTTCGCGCCCAGGCCGGGGTCTACTGGTCCAATCTGGTCCGCGAGTTCGATTGCGCTCTTGCACATGGCCTGCGCCTGGGGGCACTTCTGCGGGGTCGCATCCCAGAGGGAAACCCTGCTCCACCCTCCGAAGCGCCTACCCCTCCTTGACCAAGGAGGGGAGATAAAGATTCGCTAGTCGCTGGGCAGCGACTGCAGCAGCTTACGCGCATCCGGGTCCTGCGGAACCAGGGCGAGCAGGCGTGCGGCATACGTCCTGGCCTCCGCGGTCTTGCCGGCGTCGCGCGAGAAGCTCGCGAGCGCAAACAAGATATCGCGGTCGTCGGGATACCGCTTCAGCGCTCGCTCCAGCGCCGCGATGCCTTGCTTCGCATGACCGCTCGAGTGCAGGCCGACCGCGTACACGTACGCAAAGCGCGCCGAGTCCGGCGCGAGGACCGCGGCT
>DASPUW010000201.1:0-5295 GCA_035622675.1 Burkholderiales bacterium
GCGACGGCTCGCTGGACCTGCTGAAGAACTACCAGGGCCTGGCGACTCTCGAATGGCATGGGCCGAAGATGGACATCTATACGAATGTGGGTGCCGAGTATGCGGGCCGGGGCATCAGCTTTGACCCCATCGCCAATAAGATAGTTGGCTATGGATCGCCGACCTTCTCGAACGCCGGGTGCTATACGGAGACCTTACCCCAGAACGCCGCGGGATTCCTGCCTGGCGGGCTAGGGAGTTGCACGTCGGATGCGCGCACCATCACCGAAGGCACCGTGGGTTTCTGGTACAGGCTGTACGACGGCTCGCACGACAAGGTGAACCATGGCCGCTTCCAGTGGGGCGCGCAGTTCTCCTATGTCAATCGCGCGACCTGGTACGGCGCGAGCGCAACTCCGGGCGTAGGCGCGGAACCGCACGGACTCGACGGGATGGTGTTCACGTCGTTCCGTTACTACCTACCGTAGGCGAGTCGGAAGTCATGTCTCGTGATGCCGGCGTTGGGACGAAAATTATCGTCCCCGCGCCGGGGCTTTCTTTCTCCAGCGTCCTCTGCCCGGGCAGAGATGCTGCATTTGAGTCGCTTTCCAGCCGGGAAGGGCGGATGCTTTATACTTAAACACGGAAAAGCTTTGGCTGTATCTTCCAGTACCTCGTTCCGTATAAACCAAGCCGATCGATGCAGTAAGCGCGCAGGACATGGCCCGTACTTCGCTGGACAATCCCCAGTACTACCTCAACCGCGACGTTTCCTGGCTCGCGTTCAATCGGCGTGTGCTCGAAGAGGCCGATGACGAGGGCAATCCGCTGCTGGAGCGGCTGAAGTTCCTGTCGATCTCGGCCAGCAACCTGGACGAATTCTTCGAAGTGCGCGTGGCCGGCATGGTGCAGCAGATCGAGGACGGCTACAACGAAGCCGGTCCCGATGGACTGACGCTCACCGAAAAGCGCGATCAGCTCAGCAAGCTCACCCACGATTTTGTCGACGACCAGTATGAGTGCTGGAACGCGCGGCTGCGTCCGGCACTGTGCGCGAACGGAATCCGCGTGCTCGGCCTGCATGAGCTGGATTCCGAGGCGCTGCGCTTTGTCGACGATTACTGCGAGCGGGAGTTGGACCCGCTGCTGACGCCGGTGACGGTGGATCCGGCGCATCCGTTTCCGCGGGTGATCAACAAGGCCCTGTGCCTGGGTTTCCTGCTGCGGCGACGGCGGCGCTCGGCGCTGACCTACACGGGCGTGGTATCGGTGCCGCGGGCTTTGCCGCGGCTGGTGCCGCTGCCCTCGAGCGAAGGCACAGCGGACTTCATCTTTCTCGCGGATCTGGTGGCGCATCATGCCGTGCGCATGTATCACGGCTACGACATTGTCTCCTCGGCGCCGTTCCGGGTGACCCGCAACAGCAATTTGTATCTTGCCGAGGAAGAGGCGCGCAGCCTGCTGGAGTCGGTGCGCGCCGAACTGCACAACCGGCGCAAGGGCGATGCCGTGCGCATGGAGATCGAGGCCGACGCCGATCCCGAGATCATCGACCGGCTGCGCACCGTGTTCGAGATTGATCCCTGGCAGGTGTTTCCCGTCAACGGGCCGGTGAATCTTTCGCGGCTGTTCAATATTTACGAGCAGGTGAAACGGCCCGACCTGAAATACAAGTCATTCTCGCCGCGCGAGCTGCGGCTGACGTCGAAGTCGAAAGATCTGTTCGAGGAATTGCGCTCGCACGACATTCTGCTGCATCACCCGTACGACTCCTATGACGCCGTGGTTTCGTTCATCGAGTCGGCGGCGGAGGACGAGAGAGTTCTCTCCATCAAGCAGACGTTGTATCGCACCAGCGAACACTCGCTGATTGTGCCCTCGCTCATCGACGCCGCCTCGCGCAAGGAAGTGACCGCCGTCGTGGAATTGAAGGCTCGCTTTGATGAAGCGTCGAATATCCGCTGGGCCCGCGATCTGGAAGACGCCGGAGTGCAGGTGTTTCATGGGCTCGTGGGGCTGAAGACGCACTGCAAACTGTCGCTGCTGGTGCGGCGCGATCCCGACGGCGTGACCCGCAGCTACGCGCACATCGGCACCGGGAACTACAACGCGACGACAGCGCGGATTTACACCGACCTCAGCCTGTTCACTGCGAATCCCGAGGTCACGCGCGCGGTGCATGACGTGTTCAGCTTCCTGACTGCCTATGCGGAAAACCCAAGCTACGAGCCGCTTCTGGTAGCGCCGCTCGATCTGGCGGAGAAGTGCATTGCGCTCATCGACCGCGAGGCCCAGCATGCCCGCCAGGGCGGGGAAGCGCGCATCATCGCGAAGATGAACGCGCTGCTGGACAAGAACATCGTGCAGGCGCTGTACCGCGCTTCGCAGGCGGGAGTCGAGATTGACCTGATCGTGCGCGGTATTTGCGCGCTGCGTCCGGGAGTGCGCGGGGTGAGCGACAACATCCGCGTGCGCAGCATCGTAGGCCGGTTCCTTGAACACAGCCGCATCTACTACTTTGCCAACGGCGGCGAGCCGGAAACCTACATCGGCAGCGCCGACTGGATGCCGCGCAATCTCTACGAGCGCGTGGAGGTTCTGGTTCCCGTGCGCGACGAGCTGCTACGGGAGCGCGTCCGGCATGAAATCCTCGATGCTTATCTCGCCGATAACCGCAAAGCCCGTATCCTGCTCAAGGACATGAGCTACATTCGCGCCTGGCAGCCAATGCATGGCCAGCGCAACCGCAAGCCGCCGACCGGAGCGGCGGCATTCTGCTCCCAGGATTTCCTGATCAGCGTGGCCGAGGGCAAATCGCCGGGCGTCGTGCCTTCGCCGCTTCCGTCGCAGAAGCGTAAAGTAGTGGTACGGAAGGAACGATAAACTGCCATGATCCTCTACTTCCTGCGGCACGCCAGCGCGGGTCAGAGCGTGCCCAATCTCAGGAAAGATGAGATGCGGGCACTCGACAAAGATGGCATCGAGCAGTGCGGCTATGTGGGACGCGCGCTGGCCGCTCTCGACGTGCAGGTGGACGCGATCGTCTCCAGCCCGCTCAAGCGTTGCACGCAGACGGCATCTCTGGTAGGGAACGAGCTCAGCCATGAAGGCAAGCTCTTGATCGATCCCGGTCTGCGCCCGCAGGCGACCTTCACTGATTTTCGCAAGCTGCTGGAGAAATATTCCCGCCTGGAAGCCATTCTGGTTGTCGGGCACAATCCCAACCTGAGCCAGTTTCTGGGCGCGGTGGTCAGTGACGCGGGTTGCGAAGCTTCCTTTGACCTGAAGAAAGGTGCGGTGGCGAAGGTGGAGATGCGCCGCACATCGGGCACGCTGCATTGGTGCCTGACTCCGAAGGTGGTGCGCACGCTTTACGAAACTGCGGTGGAAAGCTCCCGCCCGAAGACCTCGCGGAAGTAGTCACACTCCTTTTCGATCGCCCACAGTTCTAAGTCCACTCCCATGCGCCGGCGCGGGACCAGCGTGACCCGAACGTCGGCGGAGCGCACGCCGATGCGGACTTTCTGCACGGCGCGGCTGCGGCCAAGGTTCAGGGCGCGAGCCAGTCGCAGCAGCAGGATCGCCTTCTGCACGTTCGCGCGGTCGGCCGGGTCGATGATTTTCATGGGACCATCGTCCATGGTCGGACGCGAGTTTCCGAGATAACGCGCGATGGCTGCGATCAGGCGGCGCTGCTGCGGCGTGTAGCCGAGAATTTCGGAGTTCGAAATGATGTAGTGGGCGTGGCGATGGCGGCCGTTGCGGTTTACATAGTCGCCGACCTCGTAGAGCATCGCGGCAGCCGAGAGCCATTCGCGATATTCGGGCGCCAGGCGGTGCACCGAGCGCAGCGCGGAAAACAGCAGGCTGGCCGAATCGCGGACATCCAGAGCGTGCTTGCGATCGACGTGGTAGTGGCTCACTGCCATAAGGATCGATTCCCAGCGCTCGGACTCGATCTGGCGGCCGGAGCGCGTGCTGCGGTCGTAGTCGGCCGCCATCTGGGCCAGGATGCCGTCGCGCAGCCCGAGCGGGGAGTAACGGAAAGCCTTGAGGCGGAGGCGGTCGAGCAGTTCGTGATACACCCAGGCGCCGGCCACGATGATCTCGGCGCGGCGCGGGCCAATGCCTTCGATCTTGCGCCGCTCCGCGACGGGGAGGCGGGCCAGGCGCTTGGCGATGCGGGTCATTTCGGTTCGCGAGACGACGGATCGCTGGCGGTTTCCGCTGCGGCGCAAATGCGTGGCGACAGCGGCCAGGGCAGCTGCGGTGCCCGATGTCGCGACCACGTTTTTCACGCGGGCGGAGGCGATGCGCGCGGCGATGCGTCCCACTTCGCGGGCCACGAAGCCGCGCAGGCGCTTCAGTTCTCCCTTGCGCACCGGATCGTGGCGCAGGAATTCATCGGTCAGACGAACCGCGCCGAGGGGAAGGCTGACGGCATCGCGGATATGACCGCGGTACGAGACGGTCAGCTCGCAACTTCCGCCGCCCAGGTCGATCATGAGCGCGGGCGAACTGTCCACGTGCGTGGAGACCAGTCCCAGGTGGATCAGTCGGGCTTCTTCGACGCCGGAGACGATCTCGACCCGCCAGCCAGTGGCCGAGCGCACCCATTCGAGAAAAGCCTGCGAGTTGCGTGCGTCGCGCAAGGCGCTGGTCGCCACCACGCGCACGCTGTCGGTGACGATCTGCTGCGTGGCCCGATGGAAACGGCGCAGCACCTTCACGGTTTCCGCCATGGATTCGGGTGTGAGGAATCCGGAGCGGAACACGCCTTCCCCCAGGCGCGTAACCTCGCGGTCTTCGTGCAGTGCGTGCAGCCGTCCGCGCTGCAGGCGGGCGATCTTCAGCCGGACGGAGTTCGAGCCGATGTCGACCGCAGCAAATGTGGGCATGGAGGCCGGGTAATTGAGAAGCCCCACAGTTTACTTGAGATCAGCAGAGAAATCTCGGCAGTGAAAGCTTTTACCGCAGAGGAAGCAAAGAGCTGCCGCAGAGTACGCGGAGCAAACCGTGCAAGAGTTCGCGGTCTCCGCTGTCAGTATTTCTCGGCGTTCTCTGCGGTCGCTCTTTGCGTCCTCTGCGATTCAGGCTTTCTGAAGAAGGAACTACGCCGCGGAATCGGTGGGCAGGGTCTCGGCTGGCTTCGATTTAGCCTTGCGCGAACGGGCCAAGGTGGTCGGAGTGTGATCGACACTCTGAACCGCCGCTGCGGGCGAGAGGGCGGCTATGGCGTGCCGGAATTTGCCTCCGGTGACGTTGTGGATGGCGGCCACGAGGGAAGACTGGTTGATGTCGCCCAGGCGCGCTGCT
>DASPUW010000202.1:0-9854 GCA_035622675.1 Burkholderiales bacterium
ATCAACCAAGCCGGGCTGGGGCGCGGGCTCCAGTTCGAGTTATTCAAGCCTGCGCCCGGCGAAATCGCGGCCGACTTCTATGCGGAGCTTCCTATCCAGATCAAAGTGATGGGCAACTATCACGACGTGGGAGCCTTTGCCAGCGACGTATCGCAACTGTCGCGAATCGTCACCCTCAACAACATCGCTCTCGGCCTGGACAAGGAGGGCAACCTCATCATGGACGCCACCGCGCGCACCTTCCGCTACCTCGACGAGGAGGAAGTCGCGGCGCAGCGCAGAGCGGCGCGTGAGAAGGCCGAGAAAGCAAAACAAGGCAAGCAGTGATGACGCGCCTGCGCTCCACCCTGGTGTTCAGCACCGTCCTCCTCGCCGCGTGCAGCAGCGGCGAGTTTTCGGACTTGAAGGAGTTTGTCGATCAGTCCGGACAAGGGCTGCGCGGACACGTCGACCCGCTGCCGCAGGTCAAGGCGTATGAGCCGATGACTTACAACGCCTTCGATCTACCGGACCCGTTCAGACCGCGCAAGATCGAAACGGCGCAGAGCGCAGGGGGCGGGCTGCAACCCGCGAAGGACCGACGCAAGGAGCCGCTCGAAGCCTATCCCCTCGAGAGCTTGAAGATGGTGGGCACGCTGGAGAAAGCGCGCCAGCGCTGGGCTCTGATCAAGACCCCGGACGGCAATCTGTACAGGGTGCGCAAGGAAAATTACATGGGACAGAACTTCGGGAAGATTGCCATGATCTCCGATTCGTCCATCACTCTCACCGAGCTCATCCAGGACACTACCGGTAGCTGGAGCGAGCGCACGAGCAACCTGCAGCTGCTGGAAGAAGAGGAGAAAAAGAAATGACGCGATCGCAGCCCCCGCTTGCCCGATCCGTGATTCTTGCTGCGGCACTGCTATTGGCGGCAGCGAGCGGCGCTCTTGCTCAGAACTCGAAGAGCGCGGCACCCTCGCCGGATACCCCCGGGCAAAACGCCATTGAGGGGATCGACGTGAGCAGCGAGGGAGGCAAGGTAACCCTGCGGCTCAAGCTTAAGGACCCGCTCGCCAATCCACCGGCCAATTTCAGCCTGGTGAATCCCCCTCGCATCGCGTTCGACTTCCCCAACACCGTGAACGCGATGGGCAAGAGCGCCGTAGACATCAACGAAGGGGACGTGAAGAGCGCGCGCATCGGTGAAAGCGGAGGTCGCACGCGCCTGGTATTGAGCTTGGGGAAGAGCCTCAAGTACAACGCGGCTGTGGAAGGCCAGAATGTCGTCATAACGTTGCAGGGCGCGACGGGTTCTGCTGCAGCGGCACCGGTCGAGGCTACGACCCACTTCGCGGAGGCCAAGCCGACGCCGCAACCGCACAGCGTGCGCAACATCGAGTTCAAGCGCGGTCGTAACGGCGAGGGTCAGGTCGTCATCGATCTATCGGACGTTGGCACAGGCATCGACCTCAAGCAGCAGGGCAAGACCATCATCGTAGATCTGCTCCAGACCGACCTTCCGTTGGCGCTGGAGCGTCGCTTCGATGTGACCGATTTTGGTACTCCAGTCGAATTCATGGAAGCGACTGCGCAGGGTAACGGTGCGCGCGTTGTGATTCAGGCGCGCGGGCGCTGGGAGCAGTC
This sequence comes from Burkholderiales bacterium, assembly GCA_035622675.1. GTDB lineage: Bacteria > Pseudomonadota > Gammaproteobacteria > Burkholderiales > SHXO01 > SHXO01. The sequence continues at coordinate 1,627 of DASPUW010000202.1, forward strand.
GGCCTACCAGGCGGACAACCGTCTGATCGTGGAAGTCAAGCCGATCTCGGAGCAGCAGGCTCAACTCAAGAAGCCGGGCTACACAGGCGAGAAACTCTCGCTCAACTTCCAGAATGTCGAAGTGCGCGCAGTTCTGCAGGTGATCGCTGACTTCACCGGCCTCAACATCATCACCAGCGACACCGTCAGCGGCAACCTGACGCTGCGATTGAAGGACGTGCCCTGGGATCAGGCGCTGGACATCATCCTGCAGGCCAAAGGCCTGGACGAGCGCAAGGTGGGGAACGTCGTGTGGATCGCGCCGCGCGATGAGATCGCCACCAAGGAAAAGCTCGCGCTGGAGGCGCAGCAGCAGATCTCCGAACTGGAGCCGCTGCGAACCGAGGCCTTCCAGCTCAACTATCAAAAAGCCGAGGCGGTACAGAAGCTGATTTCGGACACTACACAGAAGGTCTTATCGAAGCGCGGCAGCGCAGTGGTCGACGCCCGCACCAACACCTTGTTCGTGCAGGACACGCCCACCAAGCTGGAAGAAATCCGGGCGCTGGTCAAGCAGATCGATGTGCCGGTCCGACAGGTGCAGATCGAATCGCGCATCGTCGAGGCCACCGACAGCTTCAACAAGAACGTCGGCGCACGTTTGGGCATTACGACGGCTGGCACCGGGGCCGGCTACGGGAACGGCAACGTAAAAGTCATGCCTGGCGGCAGTGTGAACAGCCTGGGTGTGCAAAGCGGTCAAACGCAGAACTACCCGACCGCCTACTTCCCGGATTCGTTCAGCGTCAACCTGCCGGCCGCCGCCATCGCTGGTACGCTGCCCGCCCAGTTCGGGTATACGATCTACAACGCGGCTGCCACCCGCTTCCTGAACCTGGAGATCTCGGCCCTGCAGGCCGATCAGAAGGGCAAGATCATCTCCAGCCCGCGAGTCGTGACGGCCAATAACGTCGAGGCCAACATCTCCCAGGGTACGCAGATCCCGTATCAGCAGGCGACCAGCAGCGGTGCGACCAGCATCACGTTCCAGAACGCTGTGCTGAGCCTCAAGGTGAAGCCGCAGATCACCCCCGATGATCACATCATGATGAACATCGAGGTGCACAAGGATAGTGTGGGTCAGACCACCGTTGCAGGGCCCGCGATCGACACCAAGCAGGTCAACACGCAGGTGTTAGTCGAGGACGGCGGCACCGTGAGCCTGGGCGGCATTTACAGCCAGGAGGTAAACAAGACGGTGCAGAAGGTGCCGTTGCTGGGTGATCTTCCTATCCTCGGCATGTTCTTCAGGCAGGAGTCGTCCACCAACAACCGGACCGAGCTGCTGATCTTCGTTACCCCACGCATCATGCGCGAGGCCCTGACAGCTCGTTGATCGCGCCTCGCTAGAACACCCTCTGAATGCCTGCGCCGCGGCCTGCCCGCGGCGCAGCCGTTTTCAGGGAAGCCCCGTGCAACGCGCGGTCTTCCCCAGAAATCCATTTGCTAGAATGAGGGCATGCATCCAGCCCGCGACGATCAGGATTCCGATTCCACCCGCTGTGTCTCCCCTTTCGCCGGCAGCGTTTTTCTGGTTGGGATGATGGGCGCCGGCAAGACCTCGGTCGGCAAGCTGCTGGCCCGGCATCTGGGCAAGACCTTTCACGACTCGGATCAAGTGATCGAAGCCCGGACGGGTGTCAGAATCTCGCTCATTTTCGAGCTCGAAGGAGAGAGCGGCTTTCGCGCTCGCGAGGCCGCGGTGATCGAGGAGTTGACTGCGTTGAAGGACAGCGTGCTCGCCACCGGCGGGGGTGTAGTGCTCGACGCGCGCAACCGGGAGCTGCTCAAGACGCGTGGCACGGTGGTCTACCTGCGCGCCTCGGTCAACGAGCTGTGGAATCGTACTCGGCACGACCGCAACCGACCGCTGCTGCAGACCGGCGATCCCTACACGCGGCTGTGCGAGCTGCACGCCGAGCGCGATCCGCTGTACCGGGAAGTGGCGAGCATCACTGTCGAGACCGGGGCCCAGAGCCTGAAATCGCTGGTGGCCAAACTGGAGCAGCGCCTCGAGCGCTTGCAGCGACCGGCGCCCTCTTCCCCTCACGTGGGTGCCTGAGGCGCGCATGTTGACGGTACGCGTCGAGCTGGGCGAGCGCAGCTATCCGGTTCTTATCGGTAGCGGCCTGCTCGGGCGAGCGGATCTGCTGCTGCCGCACCTCAAGCAGAAGCGCGTCGCAATCGTCACCAACCCCGTCGTCGGCGACCTCTACCTGGCGCGGTTGTCGCAAACGCTGGCCGACGCCGGCGTGAACGTCGTGCCGGTGTCGGTTCCCGACGGCGAAAATTACAAGTCCTGGGAAACCCTCAACGCTATTTTCGATCGCTTGCTCGACCAGCGCTGCGAGCGCGGAACCACTCTCATTGCGCTGGGGGGCGGAGTTGTCGGAGACCTCACGGGATTCGCGGCTGCTGTTTATCTGCGCGGCGTTCCGTTCATCCAGGTGCCGACGACCTTGCTGGCTCAGGTCGACTCATCGGTCGGCGGCAAGACCGGCATCAACCATCCGCTCGGCAAGAACATGATCGGCGCCTTCTATCAGCCACGGCTGGTGCTGGCGGACACCGACACTCTGCGCACTCTTCCCGACCGGGAGTTGTCCGCGGGCCTGGCTGAGATCATCAAATACGGCCTGATTCGCGATCCGGCTCTGTTCACATGGCTCGAGGCGAACACCGACCGGTTGCTCGCGCGCGAACCGAATGCGTTGAGCTACGCAGTGCAGCGCTCGTGCGAGCTGAAAGCCGAGATCGTCGGAGCCGACGAGCGCGAGTCGAGTGTCCGAGCGGTGCTTAACTTGGGGCACACCTTCGGCCATGCCATCGAGAGCGGACTGGGCTTCGGCGGCTGGCTGCATGGTGAAGCCGTCGCGGCCGGCTGTGTCCTGGCCGCACGTCTCTCCCAGCGCATGGGCCGACTCACCGAAGCCGATGTCCAGCGCGTTGTCGCGCTGTTTCAGCGCGCAAAGCTACCGACCAAAGCACCTGACCTGGGAGCGCGTCGTTACCTGGAGCTGATGGGTCTCGACAAGAAAGTCGAGCAGGGTCGCCTGCGCCTTGTCCTCTTGGAGCGCATCGGATCCGCCTTCGTCACTGCGGAGTTTCCTCAGGAGTTGCTCGAGAGCGTTCTCGAGAACGCCGATGCGCAAGGGATCGGCGCCCAGCCTCGTCTTTGAGCGCTGGTCGCGCGGCTGCGACGCATGCGCGTCTCGTCCGACCCACACATGACCGACCTGGCCCCCTACGCCGTCACCGTTCAAGTGTCGCGGGGCCGGCGGGTCCGGGAGGAACCGCCTGGATTTCGCACCGAATTCCAGCGCGACCGCGACCGCATCATCCACTCCACCGCGTTTCGCCGCCTCGAGTACAAGACCCAGGTCTTCGTCAACCACGAAGGCGACCACTTTCGCACGCGTCTTACCCATAGCCTCGAGGTAGCGCAGATCGCCCGCTCGATCGCCCGCACGCTGCGCCTCAACGAGGATCTCACCGAGACAATTGCGCTGGCGCACGACCTCGGGCACACCCCGTTCGGACATGCGGGCCAGGATGCGCTGGACGAATGCATGCGAGCTTATGGTGGCTTCGAGCACAACCTGCAATCGCTGCGTGTGGTCGATGTCCTGGAACAGCGCTATGCCCTGTTCGACGGACTGAATCTGTGCTTCGAGACGCGCGAGGGCATTCTCAAACACTGCTCGCTCGAGCAAGCGAAAATGCTGGGTGACGTGGGCGAGCGCTTCGTGAGACAGCAGCGGCCGTCGCTCGAAGCGCAACTCGCCAACTTGGCCGACGAGATTGCGTACAACAACCATGACGTCGATGACGGCCTGCGCTCGGGGCTGCTGACGCTCGACCAACTGCGTTCGGTAGCCATGTTCCGCCGCCAGGCAGACGCGGTGGCGCAATCTTTCCCGGATTTGCCCGAGCGGCGCTTGATTCACGAGACCATCCGCCGCATGATCAACGCCCTTGCCATCGACCTCATCCGCTGCAGTCTGGCCAACATCGAGCGGAGCGGGCCGGCCTCGCTCGACGAGGTGCGCGCAGCCCCCCGTCTGATCGAGTTCAGCCCCGAGACCCGGCAGGAGCAGCAGCAACTCAAGGACTTCCTCTCGGCCAACCTGTACCGGCATTTCCGGGTGAACAGGGCGGCGGCCAAGGCGCGGCGGATCGTACGTGAGCTGTTCCAGGTGTTCGAGAAGGAGCCGCGGCTGCTCCCTCCCGAGTTCCAGGCGCAGCTCGAGCGTGACGGCCCGCGCGCCATCGCGGATTACGTGGCTGGCATGACCGATCGCTACGCGATCCGGGAGCACCGGCGCCTGTTCACCGTCGAGGAGAGTTGACCTTCCGGGAGGCGGGGAGGGCAAGTCCCTGTTGAAGCAGGATGTCCTTGACGGTACACTGAAAAATCTTGCGCCTCAGACTCGCGACGGTCCCGATGCCCTAAGTGCCGCGGCCCACCCCCCCAGGGGCAGGGCGGGGGGACGGGTCGCCGTGTCCGGGGTGCGTGTCGGTTTGACAGTTGGAGGCTGCCGCGAACGACGCGGCGCCAGGAGGCGCGAAGTGAGCCATAGTCAGCTGCCCGAGGCACAAGGCCTGTACGACCCGGCCCACGAGCACGACGCGTGCGGCGTCGGCTTCATTGCTCACATCCAGGGTCGGAAGACCCATGGCATCATCGAGCAGGGCCTCCAGATCCTGAAAAACCTTACCCACCGCGGTGCCACTGGGGCTGATCCCTTGGCGGGCGATGGGGCGGGGATCTTGATCCAGATTCCCGATCAGTTTTTCCGCGAGGAGTTGGCCTGCCAGGGGGTGACCTTGCCGCCGGTTGGCGAATACGGCGTGGGGATGGTGTTCCTTCCCCAGGAGCCGGCCTCGCGGCTCGCCTGCGAGTACGAAATCGAGCGCGCCATCAAGGACGAAGGGCAGGTGCTGCTCGCCTGGCGCGACGTCCCGCGCGACAATGCCGGCCTCGGGGATTCGGTGAAGAAACTCGAGCCCGTCATCCGCCAGGTCTTTATCGGACGAGGCGCTGGCGTGACGGTCACGGACGCGCTCGAGCGCAAGCTCTACATCATCCGCAAGGCCTCAGGTCACGCGATCCAGGCCCTCAAGCTGGCGCATGGCAAAGAGTTCTACGTGCCTTCCATGTCGGCGCGCACGGTGGTCTACAAGGGCATGCTGCTCGCCGCGCAGGTCGGAGCCTACTACAAGGATCTGCAGGACCCGCGCGTGGTCTCCGCGCTCGCGCTCGTCCACCAGCGCTTCTCCACCAACACCTTCCCCACCTGGGACCTCGCACATCCGTTCCGGCTCATCGCGCACAACGGCGAGATCAACACGCTGCGCGGGAACGTGAACTGGATCCGCGCGCGCCAGGGGGCCATTTCCAGCCCCATCCTCGGCAAGGACCTGGACAAGGTGTGGCCGCTGATCTACGACGGACAGTCCGACTCCGCGTCGTTCGACAACGCGCTCGAGCTGCTGCTGATGGGCGGCTATTCGGTTGCGCACGCGATGATGATGCTCATCCCGGAGGCCTGGGAGGCGCACACGCTGATGGATCCGACGCGGCGCGCCTTCTACGAGTATCACGCTTCGATCATGGAACCGTGGGACGGGCCTGCCGCGATCGCCTTCACCGATGGTCGTCAGATCGGAGCCACGCTGGATCGCAACGGGCTGCGCCCGGCGCGCTATCTGGTGACCGACGACGACTTGGTGGTCATGGCGTCGGAGACCGGGGTGCTGCCTATCCCCGAAGAGCGGATCGTCAAGAAGTGGCGTCTGCAGCCGGGGAAGATGTTCCTCGTCGATCTCGAGGCGGGCCGCATCATCGACGACAAGGAGCTGAAGGACGCGCTCGCCAGCGCCAAGCCCTATCGCGAGTGGATCGAGCGCATCCGCATCAAGCTCGACGATCTGCCCGAGCCGAAAGAGCGGCGCGCGCAGTCCAGGGAGACGCTGATCGACCGCCAGCAAGTGTTCGGCTACACGCAGGAAGACATCAAGTTCATCCTGACGCCGATCTCGGCTAACGGCGAAGAGCCGATTGGGTCGATGGGCAATGACTCGCCTCTGGCGGTGCTGTCGGACAAGAACAAGACCCTGTACCACTACTTCAAGCAGCTGTTCGCGCAGGTGACGAATCCAGCCATCGACCCGATCCGCGAGGAGCTGGTGACCAGCGTGGTGAGCTTCATCGGCCCCAAGCCCAACCTGCTCGGCATCGACGAAGTGAACCCGCCGCTGCGCCTGGAGGTGAGCCAGCCGGTGCTCGACTTCGAGCAGATGGAAACCATCCGCCACATCGAGTACTACACGAAGGGCAAGTTCAAGTCGTGCGAGCTCGACATCACTTATCCGGTGTCGTGGGGCAAGCACGCCATCGAAGCGAGACTCGCCAACCTCTGCGCGCAGGCCGAAGATGCGGTGCGCAGCGGCTACACGATTCTGATCATCTCGGACCGCAGGATGGATCGCGACCACGTGGCGATCCCGGCTCTGCTCGCGCTGTCAGCCATTCACCAGCACCTGGTGAGCAAGGGGCTGCGGACCAGCACCGGGCTGGTGGTAGAGACCGGCTCGGCGCGTGAAGTCCACCATTTCGCGCTGCTCGGCGGATTTGGCGCAGAGGCGGTGCACCCCTATCTCGCCCTCGAGACGGTGATCGAGCTCGCGCGCAGCGGACAGCTTGGCGACGTCGATGCCAAGAAGGCGTGCAAGAACTTCACCAAGGCGGTCGGCAAGGGGCTGCGCAAGGTGATGTCCAAGATGGGCATCTCGACCTACATGTCGTATACCGGCTCGCAGATCTTCGAAGCCGTGGGGCTGTCGCGCGCGCTGGTGGACAAGTACTTCACCGGCACGACTTCGAATGTCGAGGGAATTGGCGTGTTCGAGGTGGCGGAAGAGGCGATGCGCGTTCACCAGGCGGCGTTCAGCGACGATCCGTTGCTCGAGGGCGCCCTGGACGCGGGTGGCGAGTACGCTTTCCGCGTGCGCGGCGAAGAGCACATGTGGACGCCGGACGCGGTGGCCAAGCTGCAGCACGCCACCCGTCAGAACAGCTACGCGACCTACAGGGAATACGCGCAGATCATCAACGATCAATCCAAGCGCCACATGACGCTGCGCGGCCTGTTCGAATTCAAGCTCGACCGTTGCACGCCAGTACCGCTCGAGGAAGTAGAGCCGGCGAAGAGCATCGTCAGGCGCTTCTCGACCGGCGCCATGTCTCTGGGCTCGATCTCGACCGAGGCCCACACCAATCTCGCCATCGCAATGAACCGCATCGGCGGCAAATCCAATACCGGCGAGGGTGGCGAGGACCGCCGTCGCTATGCATTGGTGAAGGCGGGCGAAACGCTCGCCTCGCGGCTTGGGCGCGATCGCATCGAGCGCGATATCGAGCTCAAGGAAGGCGATCTGCTCAAGTCGAAGATCAAGCAGGTCGCGTCGGGGCGTTTCGGCGTGACGGCGGAATACCTGGCCTCGGCTGAACAGCTCCAGATCAAGATTGCGCAGGGCGCCAAACCGGGAGAAGGGGGGCAGTTGCCTGGCCGCAAAGTGTCCGAGTACATCGCGGAGCTGCGCTTTTCGACGCCAGGCGTGGAGCTCATTTCACCTCCGCCCCATCACGACATCTATTCGATCGAGGACATCGCTCAGCTGATCCACGATCTGAAGAACGCCAATCCGCAGGCCTCGGTCAGCGTGAAGCTGGTGTCCGAGGTCGGCGTGGGCACGGTGGCTGCTGGCGTATCCAAGGCCAAGTCGGACCACGTCACCATCGCCGGTCACGACGGGGGCACGGGTGCGAGCCCGTGGTCGTCGATCAAGCACGCCGGCACGCCATGGGAGCTTGGGCTTGCGGAAACGCAGCAGACGCTGGTGCTGAACCGGCTGCGCGGGCGCATTGCGGTGCAGGTCGACGGTCAGATGAAGACTGGCCGCGATGTGGTGATCGGCGCCATTTTGGGTGCAGACGAATTCGGCTTCGCCACTGCACCGCTGGTGGCGAGTGGCTGCATCATGATGCGCAAGTGCCACCTTAACACCTGCCCGGTGGGCGTGGCGACTCAGGACCCGGTGTTGCGCAAGCGCTTCCGCGGGCAGCCGGAGCACGTCATCAACTACTTTTTCTTCGTGGCGGAAGAGGTGCGCGAGCTGATGGCCGC
>DASPUW010000203.1:0-3570 GCA_035622675.1 Burkholderiales bacterium
GAACATCGGCATCGGCTTCGCAGTTCCGAGCAACATGGTGCGGGCGGTGATGCAGCAACTGATGAAGTACGGCGAGATGCGCCGCGGGCGCATTGGGCTCACCACGCAGGACATCACACCCGAGGAAACCAAGCGGCTGGGGACGCAGGCGATTCATGCTGCCGTCGTGGTGGAGGTGGCAAAGAATTCTCCGGCGGACAAGGCTGGACTGCGCCCTCGCGACACCATCATCGCCCTGAACGGGCGCGCTGTGCGTGGTTCCGCGGATCTTCGGAACCAGATCGGCCTGGTCCCGGTGGGCGAGGAAGTGGAGTTCAGGTTCCTTCGTGACGGTGAACTGCGCTCCGTAAAAGCACGACTGGAGCCGGTGCAGACGACGGAAGCCATCGGCGGCGAATCGATCTCGGAGCTGAGCGGCGCAACCGTGGCGGATGCGGAGCGCAACGGACGCCCCGAAGCGGTGGCAGTGGTGGAGGTGGTGCGCGACAGCCCAGCATGGGCGCGCGGGCTGCGTCCCGGCGACCTGATCGTGGCCGTCAACCGCCAGAAGGTGCGCACCGTACGCGAGCTGACGGCCGCTTTCCAGGTTCAGGGGCACCTGGTCCTGACCGTGGTACGCGGGGATTACGTATTCACGGTATTGCTGCGCCGCTGAGCGCTACTGACCCCATTCCTTCTCTTGCAGGACGCGCCACTGGATCTTGCCGGTCCCGCTGCGCGGTAGCGCTTCGACGAACTCGACCAGACGCGGCACCTTGTAAGCAGCCATGTGCTGTCTGGCCCACTGGACGATCTGCTCCGCGCTCACCCGCCCGCGGGATTCGGATTTGAGCACCACGAACGCCTTGACCGTTTCGCCGCGTCGCGCGTCGGGTGCAGAGACGACCGTCACCTCCTGGATGTCGGGGTGTTTGTACAACGTCATCTCTAGTTCGGCTGGCCACACCTTATAGCCGGCCGCGTTGATCATGCGTTTGAGCCGATCGGCAATGTAGAAATATCCGTCCTCGTCGTAGTAGCCCAGATCGCCCGTGCGCAGGAATCGTCGACCGTCGATCTCTGCGAAGCTCGCCTGCGTTGCCTCGGGATTGTTCCAGTAGCCTTTGAACAGCTGCGGCCCGCGCGACACGATTTCACCCTGCTGGTTTGGGCCCAGCGGCCGCAACGTATCGGTGTCGACCACTAGAGACTCGGTGTCGAAGGTCGGGATACCGAGGCACTGCTTGCGCAGATGCCCCGGCGGGTTCATGTGCGTCTGGGAGATGGTTTCAGTCATCCCATACGCTTCCATGTACTGCATGCCACAGCGTTCGAACAGGCGCTGCGCCACCGCCTCCGGCATAGCGGCGCCTCCACCGAAGACGTTCTGCAGCGAGGACAGATCGCGCGCTGCGGTGCTCGGATGGGCGAGCAGATCGGTCACCATGGTCGGCACATTGGCCCAATGGGTGCACCGATACCGCTCGATCATGTAGCCTGCGGCTTCGGGATCCCAGCGCGGCAGCAGCGCGATGCTGGCGCCGGCATAGATCGCAGCATTCATGCTGTGCTGCATGCCGGTCACGTGAAAGAGCGGTGCGGTATCGAGCACCACCGAATCGGCTTGCATACCCTCCCAGATCGCGCCACCCACCGCCGTGAACATGACGCTGCTATGCGTATGCATGCAGCCCTTCGGCCGCCCGGTGGTGCCGGAGGTGTAGAGGATGGCGCACAAATCGCCGGCGCGGGCCTTAGGCGCCTGCGGTTCGTAGGCCGCCGCCAGCGCGTCGCTCCAGCTCACCGCGCCGGGATCCAGAACCTCGCGGCGCGGTGCCGACAAGGTCTCTGACAGCACCAATCCCGTAGGCGTGGTGAGGTAGTCGGAATACGTGGCGAGGATCACGTGCGTGACGCCGCGCCCCATCAGCGGCCTGTAGTGGGGATACAACTCCTGCGCGATAACGGCTGTGCTGGCTCCGCTGTCCTCGACGTAGTGCGCGAGCTCCTCCGTAACATTCATGGGGCTCACCGGCACCACTACGGCGTCGCAGCGCAGCACAGCATAAAAGGCCACGATAAACTGCGGACTGTTCTGCGCGCTCAGCAGAACGCGGGCGCCGGCGCCGACGCCGCAGCGCTGCTGCAGGAAGCCGGCCAGCCGCTCGGCCTGCCGCTTGAGCTCCGCGTAGCTCAGCCGCGAGTCGTAAAAGATCGTGGCGGGCTTGTCTGGATAGCGCGCGGCGCCGACCTCGAGGTTGTACCAGAGCGTGGTGCTTGGCGCCGTCAGGCTTTTGGGATGCTGCTTGGGCCAGACTTTCGGGTAGTCTTTCGGTTCCATCTCAAGGGCAAGTTAACCACAGAGACAGGGAGACCGCAGAGAACAGCCAAACCTCACTTACCACGAAGGACACGAAGGTCCACGAGGAAAACGGAGAACGAGAGCGAAGCTGGACGACATGGTCCCCAAGGTCATTTCGACAGCGGCTGATTCAATGAGGCCACGACAGCTGTTTTGACTTCGTGTTCCTTCGTGTCCTTCGTGGTAAATGCGTTTTCCTTGTATTCCTGTGCTGTCTGCGTTTCCACGCTTCATGCATTGGCCTTCTTCAATTCAAGTTCCTGCAGCACGCGCCACTGCACCTTGCCAGTCGCGGATTTGGGAAGGCTCTCGACCAGCTCGACGACGCGCGGCACCTTGTACGCGGCCATGTGCTCGCGGCACCAGGCGATGATGCTCTCGGGCGATGTAGTATCGCGTCCACGCTCCTTCGGCACGACCAGCGCCTTTACGGTTTCACCCCGATGGGTGTCGCTGCTCGCGATGACGCAGGCCTCCAGGACGTCCGGATGTCCGTACAGGATCGACTCCACTTCGGCCGGCCAAACCTTGTAGCCGGATGCATTGATCATGCGCTTCAGCCGGTCAACGATGAAGAAATAGCCTTCCTCGTCGTATCTGCCCAGATCTCCCGTGCGGAAGAAGCGCTTGCCGTCGATCTCGATAAAGCAGGCCGCCGTCGCCTGCGGGTCCTTCCAATAGCCCAGGAAGATCTGAGGACCGCTCGACACGATCTCGCCCACTTCCCCAGGACCCAATTCCTTCAGCGTATCGGGATTGATCACGCGTGCATCGGTGTCGCAGATGGGGATGCCGAGGCACTGCCGTTTGGGTCGGTCGGGCGGATTGATGTGCGTGGGCGCGATAGTCTCCGACAGCCCGTACCCTTCGACGTAGTCCAGTCCGGTGATCTCTTTCAGTCGGTTGGCCACAGCCTCGGGCATGGCCGCGCCGCCCCCGCCGATGCGCGAGAGGCTGGAGAGATCGTACTTGCCTAGGTTGGGATTGGCCAGAAAGTCGATGGCCATGGTCGAAATGTTGGTCCAGCCCTCGATTCTGTAGCGCTCGATGAGCTGCGCGGCCGTGTCCCGGTCCCATCTCGTCATCAGCACCACGGTGCCGCCGGTGAGGATCGGTTGATTCATGCTGCCTTGCATGCCTGTGACATGGAACAGCGGAAGAGTGCCGAGCAACCTGGCCTCCGGATTAACGCCGAACCACATGGCGCCGGAGACGATGGTGCTCATTAC
>DASPUW010000204.1:0-3345 GCA_035622675.1 Burkholderiales bacterium
CCGATCGCTGCGGTGGACCATGCGCTCGCCGCGTTCCGGCACGGCAAGGACGTTGTCATGGTGACGGTGGAAGCCGACGCGTTCTGCGGGCCGCTGCTGGCTCGCCGCGCGCACGAGGCGGGCGTCGTCTATAGCCTCGCATACGGCGATCAGCCAGCGCTGATCTGCGATCTGGTCGATTGGGCGCGCACGGCGGGGTTCAACGTCGTCGCTGCTGGCCGCGGGCACAAGTGGCTGCCTCACTTCGCTCGGTCCACCCCGGAGACGGTGTGGGGATACTACGGACTCACGCCGGAGCAGGCGGCGACTGGGGGACTGAACCCGAAGATGTTCAACTCGTTTCTCGACGGCTCCAAGCCGGCGATCGAGTGCACGGCGGTGTGCAACGCCACCGGACTCACGCCGTCGCCGAATGGTCTGGCTTATCCGGCCGCCAGCATCGACCAGATTCCGAGCGTAATGCGTCCACGCGCCGAGGGCGGCACGCTGCATCACAAGGGCCAGGTCGAGGTGATCTCCTCGCTCGAAGCGGACGGCCAGCCGATCCCGTATGACATCCGCTTTGGCGTGTGGGTCGTGTTCGAGGGCGAAACGGAATACATCCGCCGCTGTTTCACCGAATACGGCGTGCGCACCGACCCAACCGGACGCTACGCGTGCTTGTACAAGCGGTGGCACCTCATCGGCCTCGAGGTCGGGATCTCGGTGGCGTCCGTCGCTCTGCGCAACGAACCCACGGGGAGCCCGACCGGCTGGCGCGCCGACGCCGTCGCCACCGCCAAGCGGGATCTTCGCGCGGGGGAGCTTCTGGACGGCGAAGGTGGGTACACCGTGGTGGGCAAGCTGATGCCGGCGGCCGATTCGAGCGCGCTCGGTGCGCTGCCGCTGGGACTGGCGCATGGCTGGAAGGTCGTCAGACCTGTGCCGGCGGGTGAGCCCGTGCGGTGGAGCGACGTCGTTGTCGACGAGTCGAACAGCGCGGTCCGCGTGCGGCGCGAGATGGAGAAAGCCTTCGCGGCCAAGGCGGAATTGATTCGCAGTTGACCTCTCCGCCGGTCTTTTCACTCTCACCCTGACCCTCTCCCGCCGAGGGAGCGGGAATCTCACGCGGCCTCGGGCTCACTCCCCGTCTGTTTGCCTTTCCTCGGGCTGACCGTTGACACGCCCAACGCGCGGGAGTAGCGTGGTTTCGCCTTAGAACGGTACCGTTCGGGCGAGGTGGCTTCGGCGCAAGACTCTCGGGGGAGGTTTCGCGGCGCGCTGCCTGGCTTAACAAGTCAATCCATACAAAAAGCCATTCGGGAGGAGCGTCTATGGAATTCAACATCCTGCAGCACTTCAAGGGCTTGGAAAATATTCCGAAGGATCCGTATAACGCGGATTCGATCGGCGCCTCGCTGTTCATGACCGGGAACATGGGGCCGCGCATCACCGAGAAGATGGACGGCTACGCCGCCAAGGCTGGCATGTCGCGGCGCAACTTCCTGAGATCGTCCCTGGCTTTCCCTGCGGCGATGCTGGCGGCGAACGAAGTCACGGGCATGAAGTTCTTCGAGGTGGGTGAGGCCGAAGCCGCGGACGTCGACGCCAAAAACGAAGCGATCCAGGTCGCGCGCGCCAGCTCCGACTTCATCGTCGACGTGCACACGCACGTCTGCACGCGCCCGGCTCACTACGTCGAGGGCGTGAACACCACCACGCGCGGGATGTGGTTCGTCCAGCTGCTCGACGATCTCGGCAAGGCTTTCGGCCTGCCCAACGGCACGAGGGACATGACCGTCGAGAATTACGGCAAGATGATCCTGAAGGAAAGCGACACGACCGTCGGCGTATTCAATCCGTTCGGCTTCCGCGAGGACTACGGCGGCCAGGACATGATCCCGATGGACTATCAGGTGAAGGTGCGCGAGAGCTGGCCCAAATCGACGGTCATGCTGGCCGGCGGCTTGACGCCTAACCAGGGGCTGAGCGAGACCCTGGAACGCCTCAACATGTACGTCGACATCTACAAGATCTCGGGCCTGAAGCTGTACACGTTCGACTCGACCAAGAAGAAGGGCTGGTGGTTCGACGACGAGAAGCAGGCGTATCCGATCTGGGAAGAGTGCCGCAAGCTGGGGATCAAGAACATCGGCTGCCACAAGGGCATTCCGTTCGGCCAGTTCTACGCGCGCTACGCACACGTGGAAGACTTCGACGCCACCGCCGACGACTTCCTCGACTTGAACTTCATCGCCTACCATTCGGCCTGGCCGTATCACCAGGAGCTGGCGGCGCTGAAGGGCTTCAAGCCGCAGCGCAAGAACCTGTACTCCGAAGTGGGCTCCACGTTCGCCGCGACCGTCAGCAGCCGCCCGATGGAGTGCGCGCATGTGCTCGGCACGCTCTTGCGCGACCTGGGTCCCGACTACGTGATGTGGGGCACCGACTCGCTGCTGTGGGGCAACCCGCAATGGCAGATCGACGCGTTCCGCAAGTTCCAGATCCCGGACCAGCTGGTTGAGGGATACGGCTATCCGAAGATCACGCCCGAGATCCGCCGCAAGGTGTTCGGCGAGAACGCGGCACGCATCTGGAACATCAACAAACAACAGGCGATGCAGGCCAAATCCGAGCTGGTGGCAACCAAGCTGGCCTGACACAGGGGGAGAGAGCAGTGCCTGTGGGGCCGATCCCGATCGGGATCGGCCCCTTTTGCATCTAAGGGAAGGGCGAGACAGCAGGAGAGCGATCGTGCCGTTCTACGAATACGCATGCGATGCATGCCTGATCATTTACAAGACCAGCCACGGGATCAACGCGGCCGGCCCGGACAAATGCGCGAAGTGCGAAGGCGGGCTGCGCAAGGTCATCTCGGCTCCCTTCCTCAACACGCGCAACTACTCGAGTCCGACCGAAGCCAAATACGCCGACCTCTCCGTCAGCGACGAGATCGCGAAGGAGAAGGAGCTGCAGAAGGTGTACGAAACCATCTGGGTCCCGCCCGAGGTGAAGCACAGTCCGTGGGATGAACACCACTAGCGAGCCCTGCGCAGGCAGGGCACGGGTGCGGCGAAGCCGCCGCCTTGGCGTGCTCGCTCCGTTCGTCTTTGCGCTGGCCGCCGCATCTCTGGCGCTCGGAAGCGCCGACACCCTCGATCCGGCAGCGCTGACGGCCGGGAGCTTCACTACACCCGAGGCAGGCGCGGCGGCTTTCTCCATTCCCATCGCGACGCTCGACAAGGAGCAGGCGGAGGCGTTCGCGAAGGGCAAGGAACAGTTCAACGAAGCGTGGGTGGTGGCTCCGCAGGCGGGCGGCGTGTGGGGTCTTGGGCCGACCTTCAACGAGGACCGCTGCGCCCATTG
>DASPUW010000205.1:0-7219 GCA_035622675.1 Burkholderiales bacterium
GAGCTCAAACAAATGAGGCCGGCACTTCCCAACCGGACGGTCTCGACCTCAGTGACGCTCAACGAGCGCGGGCGTGAAATCCAATTGCTGCTGCTGGGGCGCAGCCATACCGACGGCGACGTGTTCATCTACTTGCCCAAGGAAAAAGTGGTCGCGACCGGCGATGCGCTGATCGACTGGATGCCGTTCCTGAACGATGGCTACCCGGAGGATTGGGTGCAGACCTTGACGGCGCTGGAGAAATTCGACTTCACGCGCGTGATCCCAGGCCATGGGGAGGTCGTATCGAGAGACCATCTGCCGTTCTTTCGTGGGTATCTGACGGAGCTCATCGCCGCAGTCAAGCAGGCCGCTGCCGACGGCGCGAGCCTGGATGAGATGAAACGCGGCATCGCTGACCAGCTTGCGCCGAAGTACGAACACGCCATGTCCAAGTACCCGTTGGGGCAGTATCGCGATCGCATCGGGCTCAACGTCGAGATGGTCTATCAAAAAGTAGTGAAGAAAGCCTGATCGCTGCAAAGCATCGCGACGGGTCCGATGCCCGCTTCGCGGTCGGAATCCTTTATCCCGGTCTCCCAAAGCGCGCGCATGGAACCGGCTGTATCTGTGATAGATCACACACCTTCCGCGGAGGGCACAAACCGTCGGCAGATGGCGATCTGGCTGCTCGGATGCTGCGCGCTCGTGTTCGCGATGGTGGTGGTAGGCGGAATCACGCGCCTGACCCACTCCGGCCTGTCTATCGTCGAGTGGCAACCTATCGTCGGTGCCATTCCGCCGCTGAGCGACACGCAGTGGCTCGAAGTATTCGACAAGTACCGGCAGACGCCCGAGTATCAGAAGCTGAACCACGGTATGCCGCTCGAAGAGTTCAAGCAGATCTTCTGGTGGGAGTATTTCCATCGGCTTCTGGGGCGCACAATCGGCATCGTCTTCTTGCTTCCGCTGCTCTACTTCATCTTCAGCAGAAAGGTAGACCGCAGGCTGGCTGCCGGCTTGAGCGGAATTTTCATGCTCGGCGCGTTGCAGGGCGCGGTTGGTTGGTACATGGTGAAGAGCGGGCTGGTGGACGACCCGCGCGTCAGTCAGTATCGGCTGACGGCGCACCTCGGCCTCGCGTTTCTGATCTTCGCCGTGATGTTCTGGACCGCGCTTAGCGTCTTGAGGCCGCGACCGGCCGCGCGCGATCCAGTGCGTCACCAGCTGTACCGCTTTGCGCTCTGCTTGAGCGCGCTCATTTTTCTGATGGTGCTGTCAGGCGGATTCGTGGCCGGGATCCGGGCGGGCCTGGCCTACAACACATTTCCGCTCATGAACGGCCATGTCGTTCCGCCCGAGTATCTCCTACTCGAGCCGTGGTACCGGAACCTCTTCAACAACATGGCTGCAGTCCAGTTCAACCACAGGCTCATCGCCTGGCTGCTCGCCTTGTCGGTACTGGCGTTCTGGCTGAGGTCGAGAGGCGCTCAGATGGGAGCACGTGCGCGGTTGGCGTGCAACGCACTGGTGCTGACACTGGCGCTGCAGATCTCACTCGGGATCTCAACGCTGCTGCTGGTGGTCCCCGTTGCGCTGGCGGCGACGCACCAAGCCGGGGCGATCCTGCTGTTTGCCAATTCCCTCTGGGTCAGCCACGAGCTGCGCTGAGAATAGGAACTCAGGCTGCCGGCACGGCTTCGGCGTCGATCTCGATGCCTTCGAGCGACTGGACTTCCAGATCGACGCCAAGCTTGCGCCACTCGCGTGTTTCTTCGCGCAGCGCAGCCGCGGTGAGGGGGTTGTCCTTGAGCCACGCGACATCGAGGAGAAGCTTGTAGTTGGAACCCTTGCAGTGCGTCTCGATGGCCGGTAGAGGAGCATCGCTGCGGCTCCGGTAGAACAGCGCCGCGAGACGCAATGCGACGACCAGCGCCACGTCTACTTCGTCTTCGAGCAGCCCTCGCATCTTGTCGAGCGAGCCGCGATGAGCAAGGACCAGGTTGGAGAGCCGGTATTGCTCCATCTTCGAGAAGCCGGGCATGTCGGCGTGGCCGAGGATATAGGCGGAGTGCTTGTGGTAGCCGCTGTGCGCCACTGACAGCCCGATCTCGTGCAGCTTGGCGGCCCAGGAGAGCAGCTGGGGAAGGTGCTCGTCCCCAGCCTCCAGGTCACCGGCGAACTGGCGGAACAGGGCGAGCGCCATGCTGTCGACCCGCTGCGACTGGCCCACGTCGACGTGATAGCGGGTCATGAATTGCGCGACCGTGGTGTCGCGCATGTCGTGATGATGGAATCGACCCAGCATGTCGTACAGGATGCCTTGCCGCATGGCGCCTTCCGCCGGTGTCATGTGCGGCACTTTCAGCTCGGCGAAGATAGCTGCCATGATCGCGAAGCCGCCCGGCAGCACCGGGACCCGGTCCGGTCGCAATCCGGGAAACGACAGGCGGCTCGCATCACCGGCTTTCAGGAGCGCGCCGCGCAGGCGTTCCAGCCCCTCGGGAGTAACGCCGGCCTCGCTCCAACCGTTCTCCTCCAGGATGTCGGCCAGCGCGCGCGCCGTGCCCGAGGAACCGACTGCCTGCTTCCAGTGGCCCGCCGAGAAGTCCTTTGCGATGGTCTGCAGCTCAATCCGGGCAGCCAGCTCCGCCTGTTTCATGTTGCCCTTGGACAGCTTCCCGCCCGGGAAGAACTTCATGCTGTAGCTCACGCAGCCCATGTACAGGCTCTCGAGCTTCTGCGGGCGGTAACCGCTGCCGATGATGCACTCCGTGGAGCCGCCGCCGATGTCGACCACCAGGCGTTTGTCGCCGCTCGCCGGCAGGCTGTGGGCCACTCCCAGGTAAATCAGGCGCGCCTCTTCACGCCCCGCCACCACCTCGATCGGAAAGCCGAGCGCAGCCTGCGCTCTCGACAGGAAGTCTTTGGCGTTCTTGGCTACGCGTAGCGTATTGGTACCCACGGCTCGCACAGACTCGGCCGGCATGCCACGCAGGCGTTCTCCGAAGCGCTTGAGGCAGTCGAGCGCGCGCTGCTGCGAAGCTTCGTCCAGGCGCTTGTCCGGCCCGACGCCAGCCGCCAGTCGGACCGGCTCACGGAGGGAATCGAGCGGATAGATCTGATCCTGGACCACCCGGGCGACCTGCAGCCTGAAACTATTGGAGCCCAGATCGACCGCGGCCAGGGTGGATTCGGCCATCAGGACGGCCCTCCGCCTGCGCGGCAGGCGGAGGGGAGCTGTGCGGGGAAGACCGCGAAGTGGGGCGTCAAGCCATGATCTCCCGCTCGATCTCTTCGAGCGTGACGTGGCGCACGTCCTTGCCCTTCACCATGTAGATCACGTATTCGGAGATGTTCTTCGCGTGATCGCCGATGCGTTCCAGCGCCTTGGCGATGAACAGGATCTCGATCGAGGCGGATATGGTGCGCGGGTCCTCCATCATGAAGGTGATGAGCTGGCGCAAGATGGCGCGGAACTCGTCATCGACGTGCTGGTCGGTACGCACCACTTCGGCCGAGCCGGAGACGTCCAGCCGCGCGAAGCAGTCGAGCGATTTGCGCAGCATCTCGAGCGCAAGATTCGCCATGCGCCGGATCTCCACGTAGCGCGGCTGCTGCACCCGGTCCACCGAGTTGATCAGCTTGGCCATGCGGGCGATCTTGGCTGCCTCGTCGCCGATCCGCTCGAGGTCTGTGATGGTCTTCACCACCATCATGACCAGCCGCAGGTCACCGGCGGCGGGCTGGCGCCGGGCGATGATGGTGCTGCAATCCTCGTCGATCCCGACCTCCATGGCGTTGACCTTGTGGTCGTTGGCCACGATGTTGGCGCACAGCTCCATATCGCCGGTGGTGAGCGCGTCCACGGCAAGAGTAACCTGCTGCTCGACGAAGCCCCCCATCTGGAGAACGCGGGCGCGCAGCGACTCGAGCTCCTGGTCGAACTGCTTGGAAGTATGTTCGTTCGTCATCATCTGCCTGCCTCCTTGACCGGCCCGCCGGGCTGTGCCACCGCCCGAGTCTAGCCGCGCGACGTGACAGTTCCTTTGCAGCGCCGCCCTGCAATCTCCGCGCCTGCTCGCGGCCCAAGCCCAGTCCGGCCGGCTGCCTGTCCCCTCTTCCCGCGCGCGGCGCGTTAATGCTAGTACTAGCATAGCGGCAGCAGCCTCTTTCCACAATTGATTCAGAACGTTCCTTGCCGGCCTCCGGCTGGGCTGCTAACCTCGCCGCTCGCCCGGCCGAGGCCGCTTCTTTAGACATGAAACCGGACTACCTGGAGCGCATCCTGAAGGCCCGCGTCTACGACGTAGCGATCGAGACGCCGCTCGAGCTCGCGCCGGGATTGTCTGGCCGCCTGGGGAACCGGGTCCTGCTCAAGCGCGAGGACGTGCAACCCGTGTTTTCCTTCAAGCTGCGCGGCGCCTACAACAAGATGGTCAATCTGCCCGCCGCCAGTCTCCGGCGGGGAGTGATCTGCGCCTCGGCCGGCAACCACGCGCAGGGCGTGGCCTTCGCGGCACAGAAGCTGCGCTGCAGGGCCGTCGTCGTCATGCCGGTAACGACACCTCAGATCAAAGTGAGCGCCGTCGCTGAGCGCGGGGCGCGCGTGGTGCTGTCGGGAGATTCCTACGACGACGCCTACTCCCACGCCATGGCGCTCGCGCGGCGCGAAAGGCTCGCCTTCATCCATCCCTACGACGACCCGGATGTGATCGCGGGGCAGGGCACGATTGGGATGGAGATCCTACGGGAGCACAGCGACCCGATCGAAGCCATCTTCGCTGCAGTGGGAGGCGGGGGTCTGATCTCCGGCATCGCCGCTTACGTGAAGCGCTTGCGTCCCGAGATCAAGATCATTGGCGTTGAACCGGTGGATTCCGATGCGATGGCTCGGTCGCTGTCGGCCGGCCATCGCGTGCGGCTCACCCAGGTAGGGCTGTTCGCCGACGGCGTGGCGGTCAAACAGGTGGGTGCTGAGACCTTTCGGCTGTGCCGACAGCTGGTCGACGACATGGTCCTGGTGGACAACGACGACATCTGCGCAGCGATCAAGGATGTCTTCGAGGACACCCGCTCCGTCCTCGAGCCAGCCGGTGCGCTGGCCGTCGCAGGGGCGAAAGCGTGGGCCGAGCGGCGTGAGTTACGAGGCCGAACGCTGGTGGCGGTCGCCTGCGGCGCCAACATGAACTTCGATCGCTTGCGCTTCGTGGCGGAGCGCGCCGAGCTCGGGGAGCGACGTGAGGCGATCCTGGCCGTCACCATCCCTGAGCGGCCGGGCAGCTTCAAGCGGTTCATCGGACTGATCGGCAAACGCAACGTCACCGAGTTTAACTATCGGTACGCCGATCGCGCCTGGGCCCGCGTGTTCGTCGGGCTGTCGATCCACAATCGCGCCGAGACCGAGCTGCTGGTCCGACACTTGCAGCGCCACGGCCTCGACACCGAGGACTTCAGCGACAACGAAATAGCCAAGCTGCACATTCGGCACATGGTCGGCGGCCACGCGCCGCGTGTGCGCGACGAGATGGTGTACCGCTTCGAATTTCCGGAGCGCCCCGGAGCGCTGATGAACTTCCTGGACCGCATGAGCGAGGATTGGAACATCAGCCTCTTCCACTACCGCAACCACGGGGCCGACTACGGACGCGTATTGGTTGGCTTGCAGGTCCCACGCGGCGAAAAGAAGCAATTCCGGGCCTTCCTCAGGCAACTGAACTATCGCTATTGGGAGGAGACCGCCAACCCGGCTTTTCGCTTGTTTCTGGGCCAGACCCAATGACATTTCGAGCCCGGACGATTTTGCATTTCCGTCGCAGCGGGTGTGCAAGAATAGCCTCGCGTAGTTAGCCTGATCGCCATAATGAGAAAAACGCTATCGACCCTCCTGGTCTCGTGTGCCGCGGCAGCTTGGCTGAATGCGGCGCCGGGGATTGCGTACGCCCTGACCGACGACGAAGCTTTCCTGGCTGCGCGCGAGGCGTTCCAGAAGGGCAATATCGAGCAGCTATCCCGAATCGCGCCCCAGCTGCGCGAGTACCCACTCTACCCGTACGTTGCCTACTGGCAGCTGCGCTCACGGCTGCCCGAGGCCGGCACGCCGGTTATCGAAGCTTTTATTTCCGATTACAGAGACACGCTGCTCGCCGAGCGGGTACGTGCGGACTGGCTGCGAGCTCTGGCGCGCGCGCAGGATCTGGAGGCATTCGAGCGGGAGTACCGTGGTCTCGTTATGGACGACCCGGAGCTCACTTGCTATGCGTTGCAGGCGCGTCTCGCACTGCGCAAAGAACAAAGCGCGCTGAAGGATGCGCGCCCGATGTGGTTTCAGGGAAGCGCGCAGCCCGACAGCTGCGCTCCGCTGTTCGATGCGCTGCTGCGCCAGGG
Organism: Burkholderiales bacterium; assembly: GCA_035622675.1. Classification (GTDB taxonomy): domain Bacteria; phylum Pseudomonadota; class Gammaproteobacteria; order Burkholderiales; family SHXO01; genus SHXO01. Next base: position 6,367 of record DASPUW010000205.1, read on the forward strand.
CCTGCTGGAGGAAGACGACGTTTGGGCCCGGATCCGCTTGGCCCTGGAAGGCGGCAACGTCAGCTTCGCGCGCCAGCTGGTTAGCTATCTGCCGCTGGGCAAGCGCCCCGATCCACGCCAGTTCGATGTCGCGGCGCGCAACCCGCAGCGCTACCTCGACCGCGCGCCGTTGAAGAGCAAGACACGCGCCGAGCGGGAGCTCACGATGTTCGCAGTCGTGAAGCTCGCCCAATCTCTGCCCGCCGTGGCCGCGGCACGCTTCGAGCGACTGCAGGCGCCGTTTCTGGGCGAGGAACAGAATTACGTGTGGGGCCAGATTGCGCTGGCCGGTGCCATGCGTCACCGGCCGGAGGCGCTCGACTGGTACGCCCGGGCGGGAGATCGGTTGAGCGACCGGCAACTGCACTGGAAAGTGCGCGCCGCATTGCGACAGGGTGACTGGAACACTGCACTCGCGGCGATCGAGGCCATGTCGGCCAGCGAGCAGCAGGTGCCAGCGTGGCGTTACTGGAGAGCGCGATCGCTGCAGGCAACCGGACGCAGCGCTGAAGGCAACGCCCTATTTGCCGCCCTGTCCTTCGATCACACTTTCTATGGCCAGCTCGCCATGGAGGAGTTGGGCACGTTAGCCACTGCGACGTCCGACTTTTATCGCCCAAGCGATGACGAGGTCGCGTCGGTCGAGCGTTTGCCGGGCATCCAGCGCGCGCTGAAGTTCTACCAGATCGGCCTGCGCTACGAAGGCGCTTTGGAATGGCGTTGGACGACGCGCGCCTTCAAGGACAAGGAATTGCTCGCTGCCTCCGAGGTGGCGCGCCGCAACGGCTGGTTCGAACGGTCTATCGATACTGCT
>DASPUW010000206.1:0-2835 GCA_035622675.1 Burkholderiales bacterium
AGAGGGGCGCGGCGGCGCTCAGTACGGCGGAGCTGCTCGCCATCGTGCTGCGCACCGGCGTGCGCGGCAAGAGCGCGGTGGATCTCGGGCGCGAGCTGCTGCAGGAGTGCGGCAACCTCTCGTCCCTGTTCAGCGCAGACCTGGACCGCCTGCTGGCGATCAAAGGGCTCGGCGACGCCAAGGCCGTTCAGCTGCAGGCTGTGATCGAGCTCGCACGCCGGGCGCTGCAAGAGCAGATCAAGCCGGGCCTGAACCTGAACTCGCCCAGGACGGTGCGCGATTTCCTGCGGCTCACGCTGCGCAGTCAGGACAAGGAGTCGTTCCTGGGCATCTTTCTCGATGCTCAGAACCGGGTGCTCGCGGTCGAGGAGCTGTCCAGCGGAACGCTGACGCAGACATCGGTTTTCCCGCGCGAAGTCGTGAAGCGTGCGCTCAAGAGCAACGCCGCGGCGGTCGTGTTTGCTCACAACCATCCGTCGGGACTCGCCGAGCCCAGCCGCGCCGACGAAGTTCTGACGCAAGCGCTCAAGCAGGCGCTGGCCCTGGTCGACGTCAAGGTGCTCGATCACTTCATCGTGGGCGGCTCGAGCGCCATGTCTTTTGCCGAGCGGGGACTGCTGTGACGCCGTGACTCCTGATTCGTAAGACCGGAGCTCGCGGGCATCAGCGACTTCCAAACGCCAATCACGAATCGCGAGCCATCAATCGTCGATCTTGAACACGACCTCCTGGTCGGCTTGATATGTCGTGCCGTCCCTTTTGAATTTGTACTGGCGGACCGCGGTCAGGACAGCTTCCTCGAACACGCCCGCCGGTTCCGACGCGAGGATCTGCACGTCCGTGACGCTTCCATCAAGGGCCACGGTGAGTCTCACCTTCACTCGCCCCTGAATATGCTGAGCCTCCGCCTCGGGCGGATAGACCGGCCTCACCTTCTTTACCGGCTTCACGTCGCGGAATACTGACGGCAGGGGCGGCGGTTCTGGCGCTGGCTGCGGTTCCTTCTCCTCTTTGCGCGGCACCGGCTGCGGCTCTGGTTGACGTTCCGGCAACGCGATGCGCGACGGCGCTTCGTTCGGCACCGGTTTCGGCGGCTCGATCGGGATCGCGGGCCGCTTGATTCTCTTCGGCGCGGGAAGCGGCTTCGGTTTGATCTGCGGTGGCGGAGGCCGAGGCTCGGCCTCAGGCGTCGGCTCCAGACGCACCGACATTACGGGCGTGGCCGGTGGCTCTTCGGGTGCGCGCAGAAAGGACCAGTCGACGCCGAACAGGAGGATTGGAACGAGAAGCTCGACCGCCAGCGCGATGAGCGCTGCCTTCCACAGCGGCAGCGCTTCGCTGTCGTGGTGGTGCGGCTGCGCCCACAGCGGTCCCCTGAGCGCGAGACCCGTCGCGGTCATCGCATGCGGGCGTCGAATCTCATCGGCGCTTCTCGGCCTTGGCCGCGATCCCCACCGTAGTGATTCCCGCCGCGCGCACGCTGTCCATCACCTTCAGCAAAACCTGCAGCGATGCGTCCTTGTCACCCGCCAGCACCACCTCGACCGGCTGGTCGCGCTTGAGCGCAGTCAATCTGTCCTGCAGCGCCTGCGGAGTGACGGTCTTGCCGTCCAGCACGATCTCGCCTGCCTTGGTCACTCCGACCGTGATGGTCGAGGGCTTCAGATCCCGCAGCGTGCTCGCGCCGGGCAGATCCATCTCGACGCCCGTCCCGGCGATCATCTTCACCGAGATGACAACGAAGAACACCAGCAGGAACATCATGATGTCGATCATCGGCACGACCTCGACGCGAGGGCGATCGGCTTCGAAGTAGCTCGAGCGTGCGCGGCGTGTCACTCACGCCTCCCTGCGGTTGATCGCGATCGGCTTGGCTGCGTGCGCTTGCTTGACAGGCACGCCCTGATGCGATGACCCGCCGCCCCAGAAGCGGTTGATCAGCATCACCTTGAGCAGGTCCATCTGATGCAGAGCAAGACGCACCCGCTTGTTGAAGTGATTCAGGAACAGCACGGCGATGATGGCGATGAACAGGCCCACTCCGGTGGCGACCAGCGCCTCGGCGATGCCCCCGGTCACCATGCGTGTGCCCACGCCCGCCGTGGCCGACACCCCGAGCACGTCGAACGCGTGCACCATGCCGATGATCGTGCCGAGCAGCCCCATCAGCGGCGCCAGCGTCACCGCCGTGTCCAGCACCCAGACATGCCGGTCGATCCGCGGCAGCTGCCACATGATCGCCTCCTCGATATGGCGGTCCATGGTGTCGGCGTCCTCGCCGCGGGAGGCCAGGGCGGCGGAGATGATCGAGCGCTGCAGCGATCCCTCGTAGTGAGCCGCGAGCTGTTCCAGCTTGTCCACGCTCTGGTATTCCACCAGCTGCAGATCGTGCTCCATCGCCTGGCCCGATTGCAGCACCCGGTGAAAGAACCAGGCGCGCTCGATGATCACGGCCAAGGTGGTGAGCAGCAGCACCGCCATCAGCGGCAGGAGCCCGCCGGACACGAGGGTGAGCTGCCACAGTTTCTCGATCATCGCCTGCATGGTTTGCCTCTTCTCATGTCGGATCGCTATTGTGTTGGCGGGTAGAACGGCATGCCGTAGCGTTCGACGATACGCTTGATCTCTCCGCTTTGGAGCATCTGCCCGAACGCCTCGTCGATGAACTGCTTCAGCTCCGTCTCCTTCGCTTTGACTGCCCAGGCGCTGTTCCAGCGCAGCTCGGGCACCGGCACATACCCCTTGACCACCGCGAACTCGGCTTCGGGGTGCTCCAGCCTGGCCTGCGAGACCGCGCCGGACCACAGCATGGCGGCGTCGATCTCTCCTCTCAGC
>DASPUW010000207.1:0-5283 GCA_035622675.1 Burkholderiales bacterium
GCCCATTGCTTGGCATACAGCGGGGTCGCTGGCTGCGGCAAGATGTGGCTGAGGATGTTGCGGGCCTGAACGGGTTCACCCGGCCGGTCCGTATTGAGGAACATGATGTCGTGTGGATTGACGAGGTTCACCGCAAGAAACCACGGCTTGCCCTGCGTCGCGAGATCCATGCCCCGGCCACGCAGCCAGTTGACGCCCATCGCCGAGATGATGCCGTCGTGCAGGTAGCCGCCCCGCTCGTGCCCGATGATATCGCCGACGCCGAAGTAGTCCGAGAATCCGTAGGCCTCCATCTCCTTCGTGAAGATCTTCGTGGGCGACCCTAGGTCGTTGACCGTCTCGAATTCTTTGGTGAGATGCCACTTGCCCTTGTAGGCGGTGTAATAGCCGGTTTCGCGCAACATGTCCCCAAGCGTATCGAGGTCGCTCGACATGCTGGAAATCCAGGGGAAATTCGTGTTGTCGAACATTTTCGTGTGCTGGATGTGCCGCCCGGTGTAGAGCACCGAGCGCGACGGTGTGCACACGCAGGAATTGATCTGATGATTCTCGAACACGATCCCCTTTTTCATCAGGCGCTCGTGTGCCGGTAGCCGATAGTCCTTTGGCAGCTCGCCGGGCCGGAAATAGCGCTCCTGATCGGTCAGGATGAAGAGGATGTTGTAGGGGCCACCGGGTGTCTTGTTCCCTGCTGGACGCCCTGAGCTCGTTGCCGCCAAGGCCGTGCCGTTCTCGAAGAGGCTTGTTCCAAACGAGGCAGCCACGGCACCTGCTCCGATCGTCTTCAGCGCATGGCGACGACCGGTATCGATTTGCTTCGTGGCTGTCATGGTTTTGGAGGCCTGTATTGATTCGGTGTGGCCGATGCGACGCGGCCGAAGGGGGTGCAGTATAGGTTGGTCAGGCCTCTTCTCAAAGTCGCCTCTTGACGGCGTGACCGATCGGTCTTGCTTCGCACCGTGTCAGTGCAGAGCCGGCCTCCGCCAGACGCCCGACTTGACTGGTGATCCCGTTTTTAGAACCGAATTGGCTTTAAGCGATCGGCCGCGGTTGGCCGATCAGCGAGTAACGGACTTCCGCGCTTCTCCCACTTATATTCTTGAGCAGCGTTCGCCGATCATTGACAATCAACGCTGCTCTGTGCGCACGCAGTTGCGGCCATCCGCCTTGGCGCGATAGAGCGCCGCATCGGCGGCGGCCGCGAGCGTCGCCAGCGTGTCGCCTTCGCGCATCTGCGCCACGCCCACCGACAGCGTAATGGCCGTGAGCGACGCGTCGTCCGCGCCGACGCGAATCGGACTGCTCTCGAGCGTTACACGGACGCGGTCGGCGACGACCCTGGCCTGCTCGAGCGACGTGCCGGGCAGCAAGGCCGCGAATTCCTCGCCGCCGTAGCGCGCGATCAATCCGCTCGGGCGAAGGCAGCCAACCAGCGTGGTGGCCACGTGCTGAAGCGCGCGATCGCCGTTCTGATGGCCGTAGCGGTCGTTGAACTCCTTGAATCCGTCGACATCGGCGAACAGCAGGCACACCGCGGTGCGGGTGCGCATGCAGCGCTCCATCTGGCGCGCGAAGACGTCGTCCAGCCAGCGGCGGTTGTGCAGGCCGGTGAGGCCGTCGACCGTGGCCATGCGCTCGAACTCGCGGCGCTGGCGCAGGCTGTCGAGGAGACGATCGTTGTCGCGGCGCATGCGGCCGGAGAAGATGAGCAACAGGTTGCGCGCTGCGGCCTCGGTGGAGCCTACCAGGTACCACAACGCCTCGCGGCCGATGCGCAGCAGCCGCGTCCTCTCATTGGTGACGACAGTAGCCGTCGCCCCGCGGCCGTCGATGACGGACACCTCTCCCGCACAGTCGCCCGGGTGCAGCAGCAGTGCGCCGGCGGCCTGCGCATCGTCCACCTCAACGCGCAGGCTGCCGCGCAGCACAACAAATACGTATTCATTCCTGGCGCCGCGCTCGATCAGCGTGTTGCCTTCGTCCAGCTCGACGATCTGGCAGCGAGGCAGCAGCGCGTCGAACGAGCCTCGCGGCACATCGGCGAACAGGTCCGCCGACATCACGGCCTTCAGCTCATCCGTGTCCAGCGTTTGCGGCGCCGTCCACGCACCTTCCGCAGGCGTTGACAGAATCTGTCTCCAGCACCGAGGTGTCTCGATTGCGAGGAGTATACGCTGGCGCGACGCGCGATCGCAGACCGGAGTGAGCATCTGTCGTCGTTGCGCTACTGCCCAAAGTGCCGTGCCCGACGTAGACGTTCGACCCGCGCTCGGCGATGCAGGCGTATCATGTCCATTTTCCGATCTGGGTGGGAGAAGGGCCATGGCCGATAAGGCAGTCAAGCTCAAGTCCGTCACCGCGCCGTCCGTGCGCGAGCGCGTCAGCAGGGCAGAGTGGGAGGTCCGCTGCGATCTGGCGGCGGCGTATCAGCTCGCAGCGTTGTTCAAGTGGACCGACCTGATCTACACGCACTTCTCGGCGCGTGTGCCCGGTAGCGAGGATCTGCTGATCAACTCTTACGGCCTGCTGTTCGACGAGATCACCGCCTCGAGCCTGGTGAAGATCGACAAGGACGGCAAGGTGATCGACGATCCGATTGGAATGGGGATCAACTACGCCGGCTTTGTGATCCACGGCTGTGTGCACGAGGCGCGGCCAGAGGTCAACTGCGTGATCCACACCCACACCCGGGCCGGCGTTGCCGTGTCGGCGCAGAAGTCCGGCCTGCTGCCGCTTAGCCAGCACTCGCTGCGTGTGTACGGAATGTTGAGCTATCACGACTACGAAGGCGTCGCGCTCGAGCTGGATGAGCGGTCGCGGCTGGCGCGCGACCTGGGATCGAGCTCGAAGGCGATGATCATGCGCAATCACGGGTTGCTCACCCTCGGAAGCGACGTGCACGAGGCTTTCGAGCTGATGTACTACCTCGACTGTTCCTGTCAGATTCAGGTCGACGCTCTCGCCGGCGGCCGCGCGGAAGTGCAGCTCATCTCAGAGCAGACCGCGCAGAAGGGATTCCAGCAGCTCGAGCGGCCCGGGCGTCCTTCGCTCGACAGAGAGTGGCCGGCATTGCTGCGGCTGCTCGAGCGCAAGGGAATCGACTACCGCAGCTGATCCTGCGGCGCGAGAGTGTCCCGCAATCTGTTTGCGGACCTGCCGGCGGCGCTCGCGCATGAGCAGATGACCGAGCTGCTGTCGCGGCCGGGACTCAGGATCGAAAAGATCGCCTCGACTGGGCAGGCGAGCCCCGACGGATTCTGGTACGACCAGCCGCAAGCGGAGTGGGTCGTTCTGCTGCGTGGCCGGGCGCGCCTCCGATTCGAAGACGAACTCGAGGCGCGCGCTCTCGTCGCCGGAGATGTGGTGGACATCACCCCTCACCGGCGCCACCGGGTGGAGTGGACCGCCGCCGATGAGCCGACGGTCTGGCTAGCAGTCCACTACGGCTGACTTGAGAATCTGAGCCATCAGCCTGCGCGGACAAGCTGCAGGAACTCTTTGCGCAGCTCGGGATTAGAGAGAAAGGCGCCGCGCATGACGCTGTTGGTCATGTGCGATTCGTCCTTCACGCCGCGCCAGTGCGTGCAGAAATGGTCGGCTTCCAGCACGATGCCGAGACCGTCCGGACGGATGCGCGCCTCGAGCAGATCGGCGAGCTGCATGACCGCCTCCTCTTGGATTTGCGGCCGGCTCATCACCCAGTCGGCAATTCTGGAGAATTTCGACAATCCAATCAGGTTCGACTGCTCGTTCGGCAGGACGCCGATCCAGAGCTTGCCTAGAATCGGGGCGAGGTGATGCGAGCAGGCGCTGCGCACCGTGATCGGACCGACGATCATCAACTCGTTCAGCCGCGCGGCGTTGGGAAATTCGGTGACGGCCGGCATCCGGTGGTAGCGCCCCTTGAACACCTCGTGCAGGAACATGCGCGCCACTCTGCGTGCGGTGCCGCGGGTGTTGTGATCGCTCTTGGTGTCGATCACCAGCGTCTCGAGCACGTCGTGCATGCGGGCGGCCAGCTCGTCTTCGAGACCTTTCAGCTCGGCCTCGCCTTCGACGAACTCGGCGATGTTGTCATTGGCGTGGAAGCGGCGGCCGGCCGCCTGCAGCCGCCGGCGCACGCGCTCGGATACCGTGCCGGTGGGGGCCGCCCCCGCAGGGGTCATCGGCGTGGACTTCGGGTCATTCATGCGTAGCTCTCGACAGGGGAAGATCGGCCGACTCGGCCGTCTGACTTTGTGAACTATAACCCGCGGACGCAGGGCGACGCTACGCCAGAGCCAGGCGCCGGCGCAGTCTCAGCCGGGCTCGACCTCGAAGTCGCGATCCGGGGCTGGTGAACGTTCGGCGGCCTGCGGCTCGGAGGTGCTGCCTTCCGACGATAGCATGCCCTTGTAGGCGAAGCCGTGCTCGACGGTGGGCTTGACCACCTCGAAGTAGGGAGAGATGTCGAAATCGCGCGGCGTGTACAGGCTGTAATGCCGGATCGTGAGCAGCTCGCGGTTATGGTCGTCGGCGCCCGGATCGCTGTGGCGCCGGATCATATCGGGCAGGATCGGATAGCCGACCGATTGAAACGCCTGCGCGATCAGTGTGGAGCAGATCGATTTCGTCGGGTCGCCGCTGCCGAGCGCCATGATGCGCCGGCGCCAGCGGCTGGGCAGCGGGGGCATGGGCAGCAGGTAACGCGCGAGGTCGAACATGTTCTTGAGGTCGTAGGTTTCCCCCAGGCGCGACAGCGTGTATGCGATCACGCGTTGGGTGTCCTCGACCGTGAGCGCGATGGGCCGGCAGATGCGGGTATGAAACGCAGTGTACTTGCTGAGCGGGACCGCCCAGACGCCCTCGACCATGTCGACCTCGAGCAAGGAGAGCGGCTCCCCATCCGCGGTGCGCGTGCCCAGGGCGTCGCCGACATACAACGCTGCGTGGGACCAGGTCGATTGGGTGAGGTACTTGATGCCGCTGCTGACCCGCGTGTTCCCCTCCACCAGCAACACATCTGCGGGCCGCAGCGCAGCGCGGAGCATGCTCGGGGCCGAGGTGGTCAGCGGCCGGTAGTTCTTCACGGGTTCGCTGAGGTAGCGCCCGACCGCCCGTCCGATCGAGCCCATTACGCGGCGGATCATATTCGCCTTGCCTATTCCCAGGGGCGATTGCCGTTAGCCCGACCCCAAGCATGGACCGTGCCGCAGCGAATTTTGCGAAATTTGTCTCGCTGATCGGCGCTTTCAACCACAGTGTGCCACAGGTTCGCAGCGGGAAGAACGCCTCGTGCACACC
>DASPUW010000208.1:0-3697 GCA_035622675.1 Burkholderiales bacterium
CGATCTTGTTCTGCGCGTGGTTGGCGTGGTCGCGCCTCCGGGTCGTGTTGCCGTTGTGGGACAAGACGATGCCGAGCGTCGTGATGGCGCCGGACCGGACGCTGAGACGGTTCGGGTCCGCGCCCACGTACGCGTTGACAGATAACCAGTTCTGTTACCTCTCAACAGAACTCGTTTTCTGTTAAGTGACGGGTTATGTTGAGTCGCTTCGATCACCACCGCGTTTCTTCGCAGATTGCGTCGTTGCGGTGAAAGATCGCTCAACAGAACTCTGGCCCTGGCGATTGCATCGCCTGTGTTCGGCTTTGGCGACTCGACGAAGGGCAGATGATGGGACGAGCGATCTGGATGCCGGTCGTGTCCGGCCCCTTGGCACCCTACGCGTCGGCCTTGGAGCACTGGCTGACCTCACGCGGCTATGCGCGGGGGACTATTGGCCACAAGCTCTGGCAGCTGGATCAGCTGAGCTGCTGGCTCGAGCGCCAGGGGATCACGGCCGTGGAGCTGACGCCGGAGCGCGTGGATGAGTTCCTGCGTGCACGCCGTGCGGCCGGTCGTGTCTCGTTTGTCACAGGCGGAGAGCTGCCGCTCGGCTACCTGGTGGAGGCGGGCCTCCTGTCATCGCCGACGCCCGTGGCAGCGGAGGGTGGGCCGCTCGAGGAGCTGCTCGCCGGCTATCGCAGCTACCTGCTGTGTGAGCGCGGAGTGCGCGAGCAGACAGTCGTCCGCTACGAGCCCGACGTGCGCCTGTTCCTGGCGGGGCGCGACGGACCGAGCGGGCTCGGGCAGCTGAGTGCCTCCGATGTCAGCTCTTTTCTGGCGCGCGAGTGTCCGCGCCGCAGCATCGCCGGTGCCAGACACCTGGTGAAGGTGCTGCGATCGCTGCTGCGCTACCTGCACCTCGCGGGCTTGATCCCCGCGCCCCTGCAGTGGGCGGTGCCAGCTGTCGCTGACCTGCGCGGCCGGTCGCTGCCGCGTGGGCTCGATTCCACGGCACTCGCGCGCCTGCTGGGAAGCTGCGATCGGCGGCGGACGATCGGACGGCGCGATGCGGCGATCCTGCTGTTGCTGGCGCGGCTAGGGCTGCGCGCGAGCGAGGTCGCCGGCTTGCGCCTGGATGACGTGGACTGGCGAGCCGCAGAGGTGTTGATCAGGGGGAAGGGCGGGCGTTCCGACCGGCTCCCATTGAGCGCCGAGATCGGTGAAGCTCTGGTCTCGTACCTTCGTCGCCGGCCGCGTTGTGAGAGCCGGGCGCTGTTTTTGCGCACGAGCGCCCCACGCGAGGCGATCGGCCGCAGCGCGGTCTCGATGGTGGTGCGCGCCGCCTGCGCCCGCGCGGGGCTGCCGCCGATGTGCGCTCACCGGCTGCGCCACACCGCCGCCACGCAGATGATGCGCGGCGGCGCCTCACTGAAAGAGATCGGCGAGGTTCTACGCCACTCCCAGGTGCAGACGACCGCGATCTATGCCCGCGTCGACCGTGAGGCGCTGCGCGCGCTGGCACAGCCCTGGCCCGGGGGTGCGACATGAGCGACGCTCGCCAATGCCTTGAGGACTATCTCTCGATCCGCCGGCAGCTCGGCTTCAAGTTGCGCAAGGACGAGCGGATGCTGCGCGCGTTCATCGCCTTCCTTCAGGAGGCCGGCGCCGCGCGCATCACCACCGAGCTGGCGCTCACGTGGGCGCGGCTGCCTGCCGACGCGCACCCGTCTCACTGGCGCGCCCGGCTGGGGGTGGTGCGCCTGTTCGCCCGCTACCTGGCCACCATCGATCCTGAGAGCGAGATCCCATCCGCGGATCTGCTGCCCGCCCACCGCCCGCGCGTGCCGCCATATCTGTACTCGCCGGCGGACATCGCGGCGCTGATACAGGCGGCGCGGGCGCTCACGCCGCCCTTGCGCGCGGCCACGTGCGAGACCGTGATCGGGCTGCTGTGGTCGACCGGGATGCGGATCGGCGAGGCGCTCGCGCTCGACCGCCGAGACGTCGAGCTGAGCGACGGCGCGCTACATGTTCGCGGCCGCCAGGACAAGCAGCGCGAGCTTCCGTTGCACGAGAGCGCCGTTGCGGCGCTCCGTCGCTATGCCCGTCTGCGCGATCGCCGCTGGCCCGATCCTGAGACGCCCGCGTTCTTTCTCTCAACGCTTGGATCTCGGCTCTCATATGAAGCCTTCAACCACACCTTCCGGGGCCTTGTTCGGCAAGCGGGCATTCAAGGACGCGGTGCGCGCGGGCGCGTGCGCGCGCATGACCTGAGGCACAGCTTCGCCGTCCGCATCCTGGTCCAGCTGTATGAGGCCGGTGCGGACGTCGAGCGGCTGATGCCCGTGCTCTCCGCGTATCTGGGGCATCAGGATCCGGCCAGCACCTTCTGGTACCTACAAGCAGCGCCAGAGCTGATGGCACTGATCAGCCAGCGCCTCGAGCGGGTCGCTGAGCTGCTCTGATGACACTGCTCGCTCCCACCTTGCAGGCGTTCTTCCGTGAACGCCTGATCGCCCAGCGCAACGCCAGTCCCCTGACCGTCAGTGCCTACCGCGACACCTTCCGGCTTTTGCTCGACTACGCCCAGGCGCAGACCGGCAAGCGGCCATCCCGGCTGGACATCGACGATCTCGACGCGCCGCTCATCGGTGCGTTCCTCAAGCACCTTGAAGATCACCGCCATAACAGCGCTCGAACCCGCAACGCGCGCCTGGCGGCCATCCACTCCTTCTACCGCTTCGCGATGCTGCGCCACCCCGAGCACGCCGCCACGATCGCGCGCGTGATCTATATCCCGACCAAACGATATGCGAAAGGCAGCGTCTGCTACCTCCTGCCCGAGGAGATCAAGGCGTTGCTCGCCGCCCCTGACGGCGGCACGTGGCTGGGACGCCGAGATCACGCGCTCTTGCTCACGGCCGTGCAAACCGGCCTGCGTGTGTCGGAGCTCGTCGGGCTTCGCTGCGGCGACGTCGCGCTCGGGACCGGTGCCCACGTTCGCCTGATGGGCAAGGGACGTCGTGAGCGCTGCACCACCCTGACCCCTGAGACCGTCGCCGTGCTGCGCGCGTGGCTCAAGGAATGCAAGGCGCAGCCCGAAGACCCCCTCTTTCCCACACGTCAGGGAGGGCCACTGAGCCGCCACGCCGTGGGTCTGCTGGTCAAAAAGCACACAGCCACGGCAGCGGTCAGCTGCCCCTCACTTCAAGGAAAGCGCGTCAGCCCACACGTGCTCAGGCACACCAACGCGATGCTCCTCAAGGCGCAGGGGGTCGACCTCGCCACCGTCGCTCTGTGGCTCGGGCATCAGGACGTCGACACCGCCCGGATCTACGAGCACAACGACATGGCAATCAAGGAACAGGCGATCGCCCGCACACCTGCGCTCGGTGGCCGCCCCGGCCGCTACCGCCCGCCAGACAAGCTGCGCGCCTGGCTTGATCAGCTCTGATTACGTTGAGTGCAATTGCGGCCGACGTCGCGCTACACAGTGAAAATCGGCGCGTCCAACTAACCGCTCAACATAACCCGTCACTTAACAGAAAACGAGTTCTGTTACCTCTCAACAGAACTCGTTATCCGTGAGCGCGTAGGTGGGAACGCCGCCCACGAGCCTCAGCGTGCGGTCCAGCCCGATCACCACCGACGGCAGCGTCTTGTCGCGCAACGGCACCACCACCCGAAACCGCGACCACGCCAGCCACGCGCAGAA
>DASPUW010000209.1:0-3676 GCA_035622675.1 Burkholderiales bacterium
CGAAGCGCTGGTGCGGACCTGCCGCTACGCGCCGCTCGGATATCGCAGCTTCGGTCCGGTGCGCGCCACCTGGTACAGCGGCGCGGACTACTGGAAGCACGCGAACGAAACCATCATCGCGATGGCGATGATCGAGACCAAGCAGGCGGTGGAAAACCTGGACGAGATCCTGACCGTGCCCGGCCTGGACGCGCTCTACATCGGTCCCAACGATCTGGCGCTCACGCTCGGCTGTGCGCCCTCGCCGGTGCCCACCGACGCGGTGGTGCTCGGCGCGATCAAGACCATCCTGGCCGGTGCCAAGCGGCACGGCATCCACGCCGGCATCCACTGCGGGTCAACCGCCATGGCCAAAGAGATGATCGCGCTCGGTTTCCAGTTCGTGACGCTGCTCGCCGATAACGCCTTCCTCGCCACGGCCGCCAAAAACGCGGTCGCGGAAATGCGCGAGAGCGCTCCCATCGCAACAGTCAGAGCTGCGGGATCTTCTTACTGACTGCCCGGCTCGGAGCCGGCTCCGCTCCGCGGAGCTTGCGCAGGCAGCGGCTTGTGGTCGTGGGGCTTGCGTTCCGGCGGCGGCACACCCCACTGGATAGCCGCAGCCTGGACCACGACGGTGCGGGCTTCTGTCTGTTCGCCTGCGCGACGCCTGGGCGTCTCAGCTGCGGGCGGAGCGGCCGGGTGAGCGCTCGCGGGCTCGATACCGAGCGCTGACAGCGCGGCACGCAGGTCTTCGAGCACCGCCTGGCGGCGGCGCACGAAGGCAGCGGCGTAGCAGCGCCAGAACGTCCAGCCGGCCCGTTCCAGCACACGCTGCCGGCGGATATCGTCGAGCCACTTCTCCGGCCCCTCGCGCTTGTCGCCGTCGCATTCGACCGCGAGGCGCGCATCGTTGCTGCCCTCGACGACCAGATCCACGCGGTAAGCACCGACGCGCATTTGAGGTGTGGCGCGATAGCCTTGCTGAGTCAGCCAGTCGTACAGCTCCCGCTCGAACGGCGATTCGCAGCGCTCGCGCGGGTCCGAGTAAGGTTCATCCTGCGCAAAGGGTCGCGCAAAGTGAGCGATCAGGCTGCGGCGCAGGCGGTCGCCGTCCGACAGATGATCGAGACCGACCGATCGCACCAGGTACATGCGGTCGCGCGCCCGCGAGGCGGCGACGTTGAATCTCTGCGCGAAGATGTCGCGGGACAGCGGCGCGCCTACGTCGTTTGGCGCCGAGACCAGCGACAGGAACATCACGTCGCGTTCCCGTCCCTGAAACGTGCGCGCATCGCCGCAAGCGAGGCGATGGCGCTGCAAAAGCTGCGGGCCGAACTCGTCGTTCAAGCGGTCCCAGATCGCCAGCGCCTGCTCCTCGCCGAGCAGCGACACGACGCCGATCGAGCGCTCGAGCATGCGCGGGTCGGCCGTCAAGCGCCCGATCTCCTGGACGATGAAGTCGATCTCCGCGCCGTTCACACCTCCTTCGCGTTTTCCGGCGTCCACCAGCACATCGACCAGCGCCGGATCGAGCCGCTCGGACGGAAGCGCCAGCCGGAGCGGCCGCAGCTCGTGATCGTAGAACTCGCGCTTGGAGTATTCGATGATCGAAGCGACGCAGCGGAAGTGCTCCTTGAGCACCACACCGCTGCGAGCGAACACGACCTTGGCCAGGTCGTAGATCGAACGCTCGGGCGACATCTGCGCGCGATAGATCGGCACCTGCTCGGCGAGGAAGCGCTGCATGAGCGCCTTGATCTTCTGCTCCTCCAGGCCCACGCCTTCTGGCGAGACCTGCTTGTCGTCACCGACGATGAGCAGCTTGCGGGCACGCAGCAGGGTCGGGAGCGCCGACAGATCGGACTGCGAAGCCTCGTCGATCACCACCAAGTCGAAGCATCCGAGCTGCGCCGGCAGCGATTCGGATACGCGATAGTGCGGCATGATCCAGCAGGGAACGGCGGGAATCGCCTCGGCCGCCGCGTTGCGCGCGTCCTGCCGGTAACGGACCGCCCGTTTCCCCGTGCCTTTGCCGATTTTCTGAACCGCGTTCAGATACGCCTGCAGCGCCGCACGCACGCTGGGGGTCGCGCTCTCGGTAAGCTTCAGCCACGCGCGCTTGACGACCACGGCCGAATAGGCGCGCGCCAGGTCATGCTCCAGATCGGCCCGCGCGACCGCCAGCTTCTTGAATTCGTCCTGCGCATCGATCGCGGCCAGATGGGTGGCAAGGCGTCTCAACCGCCAGGCCTGCGCCCATTCTGCCGGGAGCAGCAGGTCGATTTCGCCTTCGACGGGTTGGCGCAGCGCCTGCGCATACTGCGGCGCGCCCGATTCGGCGACCAGGCGGGTCACTTCCTCGACGCAGCCGAGCGCTGCGGACAGGCCTTGAACACGCGACAGCTCCACCATGAGCGCGGACCACGATTCCAGCAGCCTCGCGTCATCCACCTCGGGGTTGCCTAGGACGGACGCGAGGAAGTTTCGCATCTGATCGACGACCGGGCCGCTCGCGCGCTCGAACGCCTTGCTCAAGCTGTCTCTGACGCTCCACACGCCGTCCAGGCGATGAACGGCGAGATGATGCGCCACGGCGCGCGCGAGATCGCCGAAGAGCTGTGCATCATCGGCGACACCGCGGCTGCCAGACCACGCGGGGAACAGTTCGGCCACTTGCTGGGCGAGCTTCAGCTCCGCGCGAAGCAGCGCCTTCACTTTGCGATACAGAGCGAACTGCGCTGCCGCCACCAGTCCCGGCGCACTGCTTCCGCCAGGCATCCTCTGTTCCGCGGTGGTCTCCGGCACGCGATCGAAACCCAGTTCTGGCGCCAGCGAGTTCCAGCGTACCGTCAGCTCGTCCCATCTGGCCCGCAGCGCCAGACAGTCGGACACGTGCTGCCACTCCTGCGCATCGGCCGGGGCGCGACCATTCACCCTGACAGCGTCCAGGTTCCTTCTCGTCCCGCCCTTGCCAAACGCGCTCGCCAGGGAGAACGCGCGCTTGCCCTGGGCGAGGTTATCCACCGCCTTGACGAGCTCGGCATCGAGCTCCGCCTGCAGCGGCAGCTCCACCGGCTTGGCGAGAAAGGCTCTGCGCTCGACCGCCGCGAGATCCAGCTCCTGCCCGAGCTTCTCGAGCAGTGCGAATTGCTCCGTGAGTCCGCCGCCGCGCAATCGCTCGCGCAGGGCCGCGGTCCACGGCCGGTGTGCGCGCGCGACGTCCTCGCGCAGCGCGTTGATGCGCTCGATCTCCGCACTCGTCTCGCGTAACAGCGCGAAGCTCTGCTGGCCTGCGTCGGCGAGCTGGGGCACCGAGCCCGAACGCGTTTCCGCCGAGAGCGTCCTGAAGCGTGCCAGGTCGCGGTGCGCCTGCAAGAGCAGCTGCGCGTCGGGCAACGCAGCGGGCAGATTGCAGCCCGCATACTCGATGTCGCGCCCCAGGCGGCGGCGCGCCTCTCGCAACCGGTTGACGTCCTCCGCGCCGAAACGCGGGCGAAACTGCGGCCCCACGCCGAGCGGATCGGGCAGCCACTCGAAGCGCCCGCTCTGGGCAATCAGCTCCTGCGCCGCATCCGCCGCGTCGATGCTCTCGCCTTCCATGTCGATGCGCGACAGGTTGAGACGCGCCCAGCGTCTTGCATCCGTGTCGATGCGCAGCAGCCGGGCGTGCAGCCCGTTGATCGTCTCCTCGAGC
>DASPUW010000210.1:0-2421 GCA_035622675.1 Burkholderiales bacterium
GGTGGTCGAGACGCCGGTCAAGCTCACGCCGCGTCAGAAGGAGCTTCTGCTCGAGCTCGAAGCGATCGACCAGCAGGAAGCCGGCAAGCACAACCCGCGTGCCAAGTCATGGATGGAGAAGGTCAAGGAGTTTTTCCAGACTTAGCGAAGCTGCGTTGCAAGTGATCCGGGAGGGGGAACATGGCGGATCTGAGTCAAATGCCGGTGGCGGAATTCCCGCGGCGCACGTCACCCGACGATCTGGTGTCGCCGCACTTCGCGTTCAATGAACTGACCAAGTCCGAGCTCGGGGCCAGGCTCGGCATCGACAATTCTTTCCCGGGCGTCAAAGAGGCGCGTGCGGCGGTATTTCTGTGCCGCAACGTCATTGAGCCGGTGCGCGAGCAGTTCGGTCCCTACTCTCCCAACAGCGTGTTTCGCGGCCGGGAGCTGGAGCGCGCGCTGAAGAAGAAGCGCAGCGACTGGATCAGCAAGAGCCAGCACACGCTGGGGCAGGCGTGCGACATCGAAGTTCCAAACCTGCCCAACGCTGAGCTCGCGCGCTGGGTCATCGGCAATCTCGAGTTCGACCAGGTGATCCTCGAGTGCTACAAGCCGAAGGAAGGACCGAACTCGGGCTGGGTTCACGTCTCGCGCCTGCCGCCCGATCAGGGCACGAATCGCCGCCAGGTGCTGAGCTACGTCTGGGACCGGCGCGAACAGGACTACGTCTACGTCGAGGGACTGCGGGAAGCGGTGTAGAAGTACGGAACCGGTGTCGAAGCTAGGGTGCCGGGCGAAAGCGCATCGTGCCGCTATCCATCGACAGTTCGAGATAAAGCTTCCCGTCCTGAACGAAGAAGGAGACCACACGCTGCAGATCGCGCATGAACACGGTGGCGCGTGAGTCGGGCGGGCACGCCATGAAGGTCGAAGCGAGCGGACCGAACGCGAGCTTCCCGTCGGAAATCTCGTAAGCGCCGCCGCCGCGGTTGCAATCGAAGCGGGCCAGGAGCTTGCCCGTCTCGCCCAGCAGGATCGTGTAGCGCTCCGGTTCTCCCGCGTGGATCTCCTCGGTCGGGGTGATCGTCGCTTCCCAATGCCAGGTTTTGCCCACGATCGCCTGTGCATTCCTGCTGCGGGCCTCGCCAGCCCAGGCGTCGGCAAGGCAACTAACGGTAAGCAGAAGGAGCAGGAGAGAAACTCGTTCGAGCACCGCGCCTCCCGGGCTCAGTGCGCCACCTGCGGCTTGGCGAAGTAGTACCCCTGCGCCCAGTCCACGCCGATGTCGCGCAGCACTCCGGCGCTTTCGGCGGTCTCGACGCACTCGGCGATGGTCTTCAGCTCGAAGCGGGCGGCGGTATTAACGATGCTCTCCACGAGTCGGCGGATGCGCGGGTCGCGAGCGATGCGGCCCACCATCCAGCCTTCGATCTTCAGAAAGCTCATGGGCAGATCGGTCAAGTACATGAACGACGCGTAGCCGCTGCCGAAATCGTCCAACGCCAGCCGGAAACCGGCCTCGACCAGCGGTTGCAGGTCGCGCTGCAGCCGCATCAAGTCGTCGGTCTGGCGCTCGGCGATTTCGATCACCACCGGATTGACGCAGCCGTCCCCGAACAGACCGAGCGCGCGGGCCCGCGCGAGCAGCGCCGAAACGTAGCCGCGATCCCCCAGGAACTGGGCGGAGAGGTTGATGAGACGGGCTTTGTGAGCTCCTTTCTTCCCGGCCCCGGCCACGCGCTCCAAGGCTTTCTGCGAGACGGCCTGGTCCACTGCCGCCAGTAGGCGGAGCTGCTCCGCGGCCGGGATGAAGCGCTGCGCAGCGATCGGGCTGTTGCCCACGCCGATGATCCGCGCCAGCGCCTCTTCGCCCACCACATCGCCGCTGCTTAGATCCACGATCGGCTGATAGGCGGGAACCACGCGCCCCTCGTGCAAAGCGGTTTGCACCTGGGAGCCCTCCCAGACCTGAACGCCACGCTTGCCGCGCGACACGCCGGCGCACAGCACCTTGTCGCGGCCGGTCTGCTTGGCCTGGTACAGCAAGGCGTCAGCGCTGGCGAGCGCGGCTTCGAGCGAGTCCGACGTCGGACCACAGAGCGCAATGCCGGCGCTCACGGTGAGCGGCAGCTCGCCTTGCGCCAGCTTCACTGGATTAGCGCGCACGAGCTTGCGCACCCGTTCGCCGGCGGTCATGGCGCCGGGAGCATCGAGGTCGTGGAAGCACACCAGGAACTCCTCGCCGCCCCGGCGGGCGATCCAGTCGCCGCCGCGCATGTTGGCGGCGAGCAGCTTCGCCAGATGGGCCAGGGCAAGGTCGCCGACGTGATGCCCGTACTGATCGTTCACCAACTTGAAGCGGTCCACGTCCAGCAGCGCAACGGCGAATGCGGGACCGTTGCGGCGGGTCCGGCTGAACTCCACCTGCAGCCGGCTTTC
>DASPUW010000211.1:0-15634 GCA_035622675.1 Burkholderiales bacterium
GCATTGGCATCCGACCACATTCCACGCGCTCGGCTACTCCGCGCTGGCAAGCGAGACCCTGCGCGACGCGCTGCTGCGTGTGGTGCGGTACGGCCGGGTCGTAACGACTGGCGCACGCGTGGACCTCGAGCAGAGCGGCGATGAAGTCGCGCTGAGATTGCTCGGTCTGCTCCCCGGGGCTGAGTTCGTTCCCGCCTCGGTCGATGCCGGCGTCGCCACTGTCGTGATCCTGTGCCGCGCAGGCCGCGGTGAGCCGATCGATCCTGTCCGCGTCAGCCTGGTCCGGGCAGAGCCCGGATGCTCGAGCCGGCTGCGCACTTTTTTTGGCTGCCCGGTTGAGTACGGTGCGGCGGAAAATCGCGTCGTATTCCGCGCCTCCGACCTGGATGCGCAGCTACCCACGACGAACGCGGTATTGCTGCGCGTGAACGAGCAGGTGTTGACCGACTACCTGGCACGCCTCGAGCGCGCCGAGGTCACCGTGCAGGTGCAGGCCAAGCTGATTCAGCTGCTGCCGAGCGGTAAAGTGGAGGAAGGATTCATCGCGCGCGCGCTCAACTTGAGCCTGCGCAGCCTGCAGCGCAAGCTCGAAGAGCGCGGCGTCACCTTCCGCAAGCTTCTGGACGACACGCGTCAACAGCTCGCCGAGCAGTACCTGAAGGACTCGACACTGTCGGTGTCGGAGATCGCTTACCTGCTCGGATTCGCCGAAGTCAGCAGCTTCTCGCGAGCTTTCAAGCGCTGGACAGGCCGCGCTCCGCGCGCGGCGTCGCCTTTGAAATCAGCACCCCCACCCTGACCCTCCCCCGCGAGCAGGGCAGGGAAACCTTACGTCAGGCGCAGCGCTTGTTGCCCGTCTCCTTGGGCGGAACGCTCATGTCCTGCATGGCGATGCGGGTCGGCTTGCCGATGTAAGGAAACTCGTTGCCCCAGTAGCGGATGTCGGACGGAATCTGCTCCGGCTCGAGGATCTGTGAAACATAGCCCGGCGTCTGCATCTGGTGGTCGCAGGCGCGCATCTCCACCTCGCCCCACACCGCCTTGAACTTCGATCCTTCCCAGGCCTTGATCAGCTTGTCGGTGTCCAGGCTTCCTGCGCGCTTGATCGCGTCGCCCACCCACAGGACGGAGTTGAATGCGCGAGTCCAGGAAAGATCAGGGTACTTGGAGCTGAGCGGCGCATTGGGATAGAACTTGCGCCACTCCTGTATGTACGCCTTGTTCTCCGGCGTATCGATCGTCATGTGGTATGCGTCGGCAGTGATGTGGCCGACGGCCGCGTCTTTCACGGCCTGGAGCACCACCGGATCGTTCAGGAAGTACTGCCCCGTCTTCACTTTCCAGCCCAGCGCCTTGCCCTGCTGCAGGAGCAGCCGCAAGTCCTGCCCCCAATCTCCGGTGATCACCACCTCCGCGCCCGACGCCTCGATTTTGGTGATGTAAGGTCCGAAGTCCTGCACCTTCTGCAGCGGGTGATACTCCTCGCCGACGATGTTCTGGTTGGGTCCCTTGACCCGGTTGAAGAACTTCTTGAAGCCGTCGGCGCAGGCCCGCCCAAAGTTGTAGTCCTGGTTGAGCAGATAGATCTTTGCGGGTTTCTGCGGCGCCATCTTCGCGAAGTACACCGCAAGCATGCCCGAATGCATATCCGTGTTGAGACAACAGCGGAACGTCGTGTCGAAAAACTCCTCGCCGGTGAGCTCCGCCGCCTCGGTTCCATACGAGATGAAAATCTTGCGGTTCTGGTTGGCCACCTGGGAGACGGCCTTGGCGACCGCCGACCCCGTGCCCATCGCGAGAATGTCCACCTTCTCGCCGAACAGGAGATCGTTGGCACGGCGCGTCGCGACGTCGGGTTTCAGCTCACTGTCCACCGCCACGATCTCGACCTGACGCCCGAGCACCCCGCCCGCCTGATTCAACTTGTGGGCGCCAAACCTCGCGCCCGCGGCGTAACCCTCGCCGACGTAGGTCACGGGACCGGACAGCGGCTCGGTGATCCCGATCTTGATGGGCCCGGTCTGACTCCAGCCCGGCCGGACGATGACCCAGGGGCCAATGGAGGCTGCGCCCGCAGCGGCTGCGCCCTTCAAAAACGATCGGCGGCTCACTCGTCTCTTCATGTTCGATCTCCTCTTATTCGATCCGCGCGCCCCAAATGGACGGCGCGATCCCTCACACCTCCAGATACTGCTTCCTGACCTGTTCGTTCGCTTTCAGTTCCTGCGTGCTGCCGCTGAACACGATTTCTCCCTTCGACATCACGTATACGCGATGCGCGAGGCCGAGCGCTGTTTCCAGTGCCTGCTCGACCAACAGAATTGGGGTGCCGTCGCGGTGGATCTCGGTGAGTATGCGCTCGACCTGCTCCACGATCATCGGCGCCAGCCCCTCGGTCGGTTCATCCACCAGGAGCACCTCGGGATTGCCCATCAAGGTCCGCCCGGTCGTCAACATCTGCTGCTCCCCGCCAGACAACGTGCCGGCCCGTTGGTTCTCCCGCTCCCGCAGCCGCGGGAAGAACGCGTAGACGCGCTCCAACGTCCAGGCCTTGCCGTTCCCACGCCCGCCAGCGCCGAGGCGCGGCTTGATGCCCATGAGCAGGTTTTCTTTCACGCTGATGGTGGGAAAGATGCGGCGCTCCTCAGGCACATAGCCGAGGCCGAGCCGCGCCACCCGGTAAGCGGGCAACCCGGTGATGTCCTGCCCCTTGAACTTGACGCTGCCGGCGGATGGCTTGACCAGGCCCATCAAACTCTTGAGCGTGGTGGACTTGCCGACGCCGTTGCGTCCGAGCAGGCAAACGATTTCGCCAGCTTCGACCGTGAGCGTCACGCCGTGCAGGATGTGCGACTTGGCGTAGTGGGCATGCAGAGCGTCAACCTGCAGCACGATCCGCTCCGGCAACAGAATGTTTGGTTCCGAGGTAGGCGCGCTGGACCTCCGCGTTGCGGCGGATCTCGTCCGGCGGCCCGCTGGCTAGCATCTTGCCGTAATGGAGCACGCTGATGCGGTCGGCCAGCGTGAACACCACGTCCATGTCGTGTTCCACCATGACCAGGGTCTTGCCTTCGCTCACGCGGCGAATGAGGCCGATGGCTTTGTGCGTCTCCTCCGCGTTGAGACCCGCCGTCGGCTCGTCGAGCAGGATCAGCTCCGGGCGCACCGCCACCGTGAGCGCGATCTCGAGCTCGCGCTGCTCTCCGTATGAAAGTGCGTTGGCCGGCGTGTCGCGCCGATCGCTGAGCTCCAGCAAGTCCAGCACTTCGGTCGTCTCCCGCGCCACGTCGTCCAGGCCGTCGAGCAGGCGCCACGCGTCGAGGCGCATGCCGCGGCGCGAGACCACTGCGCTGCGCACGCTCTGATAGACGGTGAGGCGCGGAAACGTATTGATGATCTGGAACGACCGGCCCACGCCCAGTCGCGCGATGCGATGGGGCGGCACCCCGGTAATATCGTGTTCGCCGTACAGCACGCGTCCCCGGCGCGGACGCAGACGTCCGCTGATGATGTTGAACAGCGTCGACTTGCCGGCGCCGTTCGGACCGATGATGGCGTGGCGCTCGCCTGGCGCCACTGCGAGATTCACCCCGGTCAGCACCTGCAAACCGGAAAAGTCGTGGTGGATGTCGCGCAGCTCGAGTGCGGTCGTCGTCATCGTGGCTCTTCCGCTGGGCTGCGGTTCAGGCGCAGCAGCCGTTGCACCGGGCCACTCCGCCCGAGCAGGCCGACGAGCCCGGTGTGCATGAAGAGGATCATGACCACGAACAGGAAGCCGATCACGAACGGCCAGTGCTCGGTGGTCTTCGCCAGCCAATTCTGCAGCAGGATGTAGGCCGCGGTGCCAAGGAACGGCCCGAGGAACGCGCCGGTACCTCCGAACAGCGCCATGAACACCACCTCGGTGCCGGTTTGAAGGTCCAGCGCACCAGGCGAGACGAGGCGCTGGAAGCTCGCGAACAGCGCGCCAGCCACCGCCGCCAGCGTCGACGCGAAAGTGAACACGATCAGCTTGGTTCCAAACACGTTGTAGCCGAGAAATGCAGCCCGCTCGTCGTTCTCGCGCATCAACAGCGCGGCGTTGCCCAACGGCGTGCGGATAAAGCGCCAGGCGAGCCACAGACAGACGAGCACGATCGTGAGCACGAGCCAGTAGAAGTGAAGCGCGTTGCCCATGTTCAGCACAAAGCCGCCCGGCAGAGTGAGATCGGGCGGAGTCACGGTGAGCCCATCGTCGCCGCGCGTCACGTCGCGCCACTTGAGGGCCACGGCGAAGAGGAACTGGCTGAAGGCCAGAGTCAGGAGCGAAAAGTACGTGCCCCGCAACCGCACGCAGAAGAACCCGATAACCAGGCCGACCGCAGCTCCCGCCAGCGCGCCCATCACCACTGCCAGCGGCAACGGGACCGCACCTAAATGCTTCCAGATCAGACCCACTGCATATCCGCCCACGCCGAACGTCGAGGCAAATCCGAACGAAAGCATGCCCGAGTAACCGAACAGCAGATTGAACGAGACCGCGAAGAGCCCGAAATAGAGGATCTCGATCGCAACGCGCAATCGCAAAGTATCGAGCCCGAATGGCACGAGGAAGAGCAGCACGATCGCCGCCGCGATCAGGACGTTGCGGCGCATCAGCCCTTCTCCCCGAACAACCCCTGCGGGCGCAGCACCAGCACAGCCGCCATGAGCAGGAACTGGAACACCATGGCAAAGGCGGGGAACCAGAGGATGCCGAACGACTGCAGCTCGCCGATCATCAGCGAAGCGAGCAGCGCGCCGAGCAGAGACCCGAAACCGCCCACGACCACGACGACGAAGCTGTCGACCAGGATCGCCGCCCCCATAGCAGGGTCGGCCTGCAGGAAAGGCGCAGCAATCACGCCGGCAATAGCGGCCAAAGCCGCGCCGACGCTGAACACGCCGAGCGCGACGAGCGGCGTGTTGATCCCGAGCGCGCTCACCATCTCGCCATCGGCGACTGCTGAACGGATGATGATGCCCACCCGGGTGCGCAGCAGCACGGTAGCCATCGCGAGGCAGATCAGCGCCGAGAACGCCAGGATGAAAAGTCGATACACGGGGTACTGGCTGCCGAGCAGGGGAATCGATCCGGTGAGCAGCGCCGGCGTCGGCACCTCGAGGGTGTAGTTGCCCCAGATCCAGCGCACCGCCTCGGCCATCATGTAGAAGAGACCGAAGGTCAACAGCAGCTCGTAAGCATGCCCGAAGCGGTGGATGCGCCGCAGCAAGCCGCGCTCTACCGCGGCGCCAAGCAACCCGACCACGATCGGGGCTACGAGCAGGGAGAGCCAGAAACTTCCGGTGGCCGCTACCGTCGTGTAAGCGAGGTAGGCGCCCAGCATGTAGAAAGCGGCATGGGCGATGTTGAGGATGCCCATCATGCCGAACACCAGCGTCAGGCCCGACGACACCAGGAACAACAGCATGCCGTAGACCATGCCGTGCAGGGCCTGCGTCGCGTATACGCTCGGACCGAACACCGCGCTCCTCCCCCTAATTCTTGTTGGTGGGATTCGTTCTTGCTGGCGGGTTTCTAACGTTCCGGGGGGAGGTTGTCAACTCAGGGGTCAGGTTTGCCCCGTCTTACGCACTGCCGACGCCGGGCGCGCGAGAATCCGGGCGAGCAGCGCTTCATCGACGGTTTGGCCGCGCAGCCGCCGCAGAAGGGCATCGATGCGGTCCTCGCCCCAGAAAAGCTCGCCGTCGAAGCGGAAAGTAGGCACGCCGAAGATGCCCGCGGCGATCGCATTCTCGGTGGCTACGATCAGGCGCTGTTTCACATCCACCGCGCCGGCGCGCGCCAGCAACGCCTGAGCATCAAACCCGCAGTCCTGCGCGAGCTGCAGCAGCACGGCTTCGTCGGAAAGCTCCAGTCCGCGCGACCAGCACGCATCGAGCAGCGCGAGGCCGAAGCGGCGCCGATGTGCGGCGTCGTCGAGCGCGATGCACATGCGCAGCGCCCGCAGAGGATTGTACGGGTGCGTGGGCGGACCGGAGACGCTCAAGCCCAGGCCGCCGGCGATGCGCAGCACGTCCCGCATGGTGTACGCGCGTTTGGCGGGAATCTCCGCCGGCCCCTTTTGCCCGTGCGCCGCGAGCATCCCGGCTAGAAGCACGGGGCGAAAGTCGAGCTGCGCGCCGGCGGACTCGAGGCGGTCGAACTGTCGGCTCGCGAGCCACGCGTACGGGCTGATAGGATCGAAATAAAACTCGACGAGGCTCGGCATCCAGATCTATCAAACGAACGCGAGGTCGGGCTCACCGCCCAGCAGGTAAGCGCCGACGTTCTCGAAGTGAACCAGCCGCGCCTGCAGCTGCTGCGTTACCGTGTGCATATCGCGGAAGCGGCGCTCGAGCGGATGGCTGTTGAAGATCGCGGTCGCGCCTGAGGCCTGATATGCGAAGTCAACCGCTTCGCGCGCGCTGTGGATGGCGTGCGTGGAAGCGCCGCGGCTCGTCATGCGGTGGGGCAACGTCAGCGCACCAGCGGGCTTCGCCACCTCTTGCCAGATCTGTTGAGCGGACTGGATGAGGTAAGCGCGCGCGGCACGCATGCGCACCTCAACTTGAGCCAAGCCCGACTGCATCGTAGGACTGTCGCGCACCGGGCTCTTCATGCCGCGCGGCACCTTGGTGCGCGCCAGATCTATGAAAATGTCCAGCGAGGCGCGCGCGATGCCGAGTGCGACCGCCGCGAATCCCAATTCGTAGTATGCGAGCGAGGGCATGCGGTAGAGCGGTCCCGGCTCGCGGCATTCTGGCTGGAAATCGCGCCGGATGGAGTGATCAGCGCGGACGAACCGATCGGTCAAGGCAAACTGGTCGCTCGCGGTGCCGCGCAGCCCGACCACGCTCCAGATATCGGTCCACTGGACTTCGGTGGCCGGCACGAACATCGTGCGCTCGATTTGCTTGCCCCCTTCGCCGAGACGCGGCTGCCCGTCCGACTCGAAGAGCAGGCAATGCGCGCCGAGCCAGGTCGCGTGCCGACATCCGCTCGCGAAGCTCCAGGTGCCCGTCGCACGATAGCCGCCCTCGACCGCAACGGCCCTCGCCTTGGGGCCCGGTCCCCACGCGACCACTGCACGCGGATCGCCGAACACTTCACGCGCAACGGCCGGGGCGAGATATGCCGCCGCCGTCGCACACCCCGCTGCTTGAGCCAGACACCACGCGACGCTGGCATCGGCCGCCGCGATCGTCTCGATGACATGGAAGAACGTAACCGAGTCGGTCTCCAGTCCGCCTTGCGAGCGCGGCAGCAGCAGGCGAAACAGCTGTGCCTTGTGCAGCGCATCCAGCAGTTCCCTGGGCAGCCGGCGCTCGCGCTCGATGTCGGCCGCAAGCCCCGCAATGTGCGGCGTTAGCGCGCGCGCTCGATCGACGATCTCGGAGCGGAACTCCGGCGAAGTGAGGGTGGGAGCGTCCCAAGGCTGCTCTGTGGCCGGCCTGTCCATTCAGGCGCGCCCGCGCAGCTTGAAGCGCTGGATCTTGCCGGTGGCGGTCTTTGGCAACTCCGGCAGGAACTCGATCCAGCGGGGATACTTGTAAGGCGCAAGGCGTGCCTTGACGTGCTGCTTCAGCGCTTCGGCAAGCGCATCCCCGGCCTGTGCCCCGGGCTTTGTCACGACGAACGCCTTGGGCTTGACGAGCTGCTGCTCGTCCGGCGCGCCGATTACCGCCGCTTCCAGCACCTGTGGGTGAGTGAGGAGCGCGCCCTCGACCTCAAATGGCGAGACGTACATTCCGCTTACCTTCAGCATGTCGTCGGAGCGCCCGCCGTAGGTGTAGTAGCCATCCTCGTCCAAGCTGTACTTGTCGCCAGCGCGGGTCCAGTGGCCCACGAAGGTGGCCTGGCTCTTCGCGCGGTTATTCCAGTAGCAGATCGCGCTCGATGGTCCGTTGATCTGGAGCTCGCCAAGCTCGCCTGCGCCGACCTCCTGACCGTACTCATCAACCAGCCGAATCTCGTAGCCGGGAACCGGCTTCCCCGTGCTGCCGTAACGCACCTCGCCGGGGCGATTCGAGATGAAGATGTGCAGCATCTCGGTCGATCCGATGCCATCCAGAATCTCCACACCGAAATGCTCGGTCCAGCGCTTGCCCAGTTCGGCTGGCAACGCCTCGCCCGCGGAGGTGCACACGCGCAGCGCGACCTCCTCCCGGCGCGGCAGATCCGGGCTCGCGAGCAGCGATCCGTACAGCGTCGGCACGCCGTTGAAGATGGACGGGCGGTGCTCCTTCAGCCGCTTGAACACCGCTGCGGGCGTCGGCCGCTCGGCCATCAGCACGGTCGTCGCGCCTACCGCTAGGGGGAATGTGAGCGCGTTGCCCAGCCCATAAGCGAAGAACAGCTTGGCCGCGGAAAACACGACATCATCTTCACGCATCCTGAGGATCGGCCGCGCATACAGTTCAGCGGTCTGGATCAGGCTCGAGTGCACGTGGACCGCGCCCTTCGGCGTCCCGGTCGACCCGGAGGAGTAGAGCCAGAAGCACACGTCATCGCTCGTAGTCGGCGCGACTTCGGAGCGCGGCTCCGCGTTCGCCATGAGATCCTGCAGCAGCAGATGTCCATGCGCATCCTTTCCGGACACGATGACATGTCTGAGCGACGCGGAGCTGGACAAGACCGGCGCGAAGCTCGGCAGCAGTGCCTCGGACACCACCAGCGCGCGAGCACGGCTGTCTTCGAGCATGAACTTATAATCATCCGGGGAGAGCAGCGTGTTGGCGGCGATCGGTACGATGCCGGCCTTCACGGCGCCGAGGAACACGCTGGGAAAGTCGATCGTGTCCAGATGCGCCAGCATGATCCGGTCTTCCATCTCCAGTCCGAGACCGGTCAGGATGCTCGCTGCACGATCGACGCGCCGCGCGAGCTCGCCGTAGGTGTAGCGGCCCGAATCGTCGATGTACGCGACCTTGTCAGCCCGTCCGGCCAACAGGTTGCGCTCGATCAGGTCATGTGCCGCGTTGTACTGGCGCGGGATGGAGACGATCGGCGGGCTTACGCTATGGTCGGCGCTGCTGAGACCTGACACACTCCAGCCTCCTCTGGAAGAATCAAGATCTTACCAGCGGGACCCGGACAACGGAGCAGCGAGTTTTCGAAAGGAGGAGCCATGTCGGAAAAGAGATTCATCAATCCACCGGGCCTGAAGCCACTCGGGATGTATTCCAACGTCGCATGCGCGCGAGGCGGTACATTGGTGTTCATCAGCGGGCAGGTGGCCGTCGACGCTCAGGGCCGCGTGGTCGGCAAGGGCGATATGGAAGCGCAGGCAGTCCAGGTGTTTGAAAACCTGAAGCTTGCACTGGAGGCGGCCGGCGCTGCGTTTCGGGACGTGCTGAAGTTCACCATCTTCATCCGCGATCTCTCGCCCGAGGCGCGCAAGGCCGTGATGAGCGTGCGCAGCCGCTACATCTCCGCGGATCGGCCACCGGCCGCGACGATGATCGGCATCGACCGGCTGGTAGAGGAAGATCTCCTGCTCGAGATCGAGGCGGTGGCGATGGTGGACGACAAGTAGAAGCGGCGCGCTAAGCGCTTGCGCTCTCGCCGATCTGCTCACGGCACAGCGTGACCCAGCCGCCGATCCACTCGGCGGCAACCTCCTCCGGCATCGTGCCTGCGCTCGCATCGTGCAGCAGGATGTCTCCAATCCGCCGTGCGCCGAGCTCGGACAAGATGCGATCGAAGCGGCGGCCACCGTTGCAGAATGTCTCGGCGTAGGTGCGATCGCCCAACGCGATGACGCCATAGCGCACCTGCGTGAGGTCGGGCCGGTTGCTGAGCAGCGACTCGTATAGCTGCTTGGCATTGTCCGGCACGTCGCCCTGTCCGTAGGTCGACGAGCAGATCAAGAAAAGACCGCCGCCTTCGAACACGGCGGCGTCCAGATTGTCCATGAGGCGGGCCTGTGCGCGAGTGGCGCCGTCGTCGATGCGAAGCTCGAGCTCCTGCGCCACGAGCTGCGCCGTGCCGGTCATGGTACCAACCAGGATGGTGATGTCGAGCGGCAAGGATTCGGCCCTGTCGATTGTGCTTCCGTTTTTTTGTTGCATGCATTATAGTACAGATAGTATGTTTTACAAGCACTATATTTCATGACGTCCGAACAAGCCCTCAAGACTCGAGCTCCGCAGCGCCGTGCCGCGAAACCGGCGCCCGCCAACGATGAGCGCTTTCTGGGGCAGCTTGGCGAGCGGGTGCGCACCGCGCGAGAGCGCACCGGGCTGACACGCAAGGATCTGGCGACCGAGTCGGGCGTGTCCGAACGCTACCTGGCGCAGCTCGAGTCCGGGCAGGGAAACATCTCGGTGCTGCTGCTCCAGAAGGTCGCGACGGCGCTCGAGCTGCCGCTCGCCGAGCTGTTCAGCGCGCAGGACGAACAGGCGGCAGAGCTCTCGTTGATCCAGCAGTTTCTGAAGCGCTTGCCGACTCAGCAGCTCTCGAAAGTGCGCACCCAGCTCGTACGCGAGTTCGGGGGCGGGCCGCTCGAGCGGACCAAGCGCATCGCGCTCATCGGCCTGCGCGGCGCCGGCAAGTCGAGCCTCGGCGCGCGCCTCGCAAAGCAGCTCGGCGTGCCTTTCATCGAGCTCGATCGCGAAGTCGAGCGCGAAGCCGGCACCAGCTTGTCCGAAATCTTCCTGTTGTACGGGCAGTCGGGGTATCGGCGCTATGAGCGGCGCTGCCTGGAAAGAGTCCTGCGGCAGCACGAGCGCTGTGTGATGGCCACCGGTGGAAGCATCGTCTCCGAGCCCGGCACTTACGATCTGCTGCTGTCCGCGTGCTACACGATCTGGCTGAAGGCGTTGCCCGAGGAACACATGGCGCGCGTCGTTGCGCAGGGCGATACGCGCCCGATGGCCGGCAACGCGGAAGCGATGGACGACCTGCGCCGCATCCTCGAGGGGCGCGCCGCCCTGTACGGACAGGCCGACACCGTGGTGGACACGGCGGGGCGCACAGTCGAGCAAAGCCTGAAGGACCTCAGGAAGGCCATTCGCGCCTGAGCGAAATCTGGAGGAAAACCGCATGAGCGCAGTCCTCGAACCCGCGTCATCCGAGCCTCGCGTCCCTGTCACTTACGACACACACCCCGACCGCTATGTCCACTGGCGCCTCACGTTCGATGGCCAGGTCGCGACGCTGTCCATGGACGTGAATGAGGAAAAGGGCATCCGGCCCGGTTACCGCCTGAAGCTCAACTCGTACGACCTCGGCGTGGACATCGAGCTGTACGACGCGCTGCAGCGCATCCGCTTCGAGCATCCGGAAGTGAAGTGCGTCGTGCTCACCTCGGCCCGCGAGCGCATGTTCTGCTCTGGCGCCAACATCTATATGCTGGGCCTCGCCAGCCACGCGTGGAAAGTGAACTTCTGCAAGTTCACCAACGAAACACGCAACGGCATGGAGGACTCGAGCCGGAACGGCGGACTCAAGTTCCTTGCAGCCGTGAACGGCACCGTGGCGGGCGGCGGCTACGAGCTGGCACTCGCGTGCGATGAGGTCCTGATGATCGACGACCGGTCCTCCACGGTGAGCCTGCCCGAGGTACCGCTGCTCGGCGTGCTGCCCGGAACGGGCGGACTCACACGTCTCACCGACAAGCGCAGGGTGCGCCGCGACTTGGCCGATGTGTTCTGCAGTACGGCAGAAGGAGTGCGCGCCGATCGCGCGCAGCAGTGGAATCTCGTCGATCGCATCGCCAAGCCTCAGCAATTCAAGCAGGCAGTGGCCGAGCGCGCTGCCGCGCTTGCCACGCGAAGCAGGCGCCCCGGCTCGGGCCAGGGGATCACACTCGCGCCGCTCGAACGCTCGGTCGACGATGCGGGTTATCACTACGAGCATGTCGACGTGGCGGTGGACCGCAAGGCGCGCACAGCGACGATTACCGTGAACGCTCCGGTGGGCAATCAGCCGACGGACGTCGAAAGCATGCGAGCGGCCGGCGCGCGCTGGTGGCCGCTGGCGATGGCGCGCCAGCTCGACGATGCCATCCTCATGTTGCGCACCAACGATCTCGACATCGGCCTGTGGATCCTCAAGACGCGCGGCGACATCGGCGCCGTGCTGGCCGCCGATGCCGCTTTGAAGGCGCACGAGTCGGATTGGCTCGTGGCCGAGACGATCGGCCTGCTGCGCCGCACTCTGGCCCGTTTGGATGTGTCCTCGCGAACGCTATTCGCTATCGTCGACAAGGGGTCGTGTTTTGCCGGCACCCTGTTCGAGCTGGCCTTGGCCGCCGACCGCAGCTACATGCTGCTGCTCCCCGACGAGGAAAGCGACCCGCCCCGCATCGCGCTGTCGCAAATGAATTTCGGCGCCTACCCGATGGTGAACCACCAGACCCGCATCACTACGCGCTTTTGCGGAGAGAGGAAACCGGTCGAGGCAGCGCACGCCGTATCGGGCGACAAGCTGTCGGCTTCCGTCGCACAGGAACTCGGACTGGTGACGTTTGCCCCGGACGACATCGACTGGAGCGACGAGGTGCGCCTCGCGATCGAAGAGCGCGCGAGCCTCTCGCCCGACGCGCTCAGCGGAATGGAGGCAAGCCTGCGCTTCCCCGGTGCAGAGACGATGGAGACGCGCATCTTCGGGCGCCTGTCGGCGTGGCAGAACTGGATCTTCAACCGGCCCAATGCCGTGGGCGAGCAAGGAGCGCTCAAGGTGTTCGGGAGCGGCAGCAAAGCGAAGTTTGGCTGGGAACGAGTTTGAGAGGCGCATCATGACCATCGACTACAGTGAGCGAATCCCCAACAACGTCGATCTCGCTAACGACCGAGCGCTGCAGCGCGCGCTGGAGCACTGGCAACCCAAGTTCCAGGATTGGTGGGGTGAGATGGGGCCCAACGACTTTTCCGGCGCTGACGTCTACTTGCGCACAGCCGTCGGCGTCGACGCGCAGGGCTGGGCGAGCTATGGTGCCGTGAAGATGCCGGACTACCGCTGGGGCATCTTCCTGGCTGAGCCAGTTCCCGAGCGTACCATCGGCTTCGGCGATCACTTCGGCCAGCCAGTCTGGCAGCAGGTGCCTGGCGATCTGCGCTCGCAGTTCCGACGCATCATCGTGACACAGGGCGACACCGAGCCGGCATCAGTCGAGCAGCAGCACCTGCTCGGTCACACTTGCCCCTCACTCTATGATCTGCGCAACCTGTTTCAGGTGAACGTGGAAGAAGGCCGCCATCTGTGGGCCATGGTGTACCTGCTGCACGCCTATTTCGGGCGCGACGGCCGCGAAGAAGCGGAGGGTTTGCTGGCCCGCCATTCGGGCGATCCGGACAATCCGCGCATTCTCGAGACCTTCAACCAGCCGATCAGCGACTGGCTGTCCTTCTTCATGTTCACCTACTTCACCGACCGCGACGGCAAATTCCAGCTCAAGAGCCTGGCCGAGTCGGGCTTCGATCCGCTGTCCCGGACCTGCCGCTTCATGCTAACCGAGGAAGCCCATCATATGTTCGTGGGCGAGACCGGGGTGGGCCGCGTGGTGAAGCGCACCCTCGAGGTGATGAAAGAGCTCGGCACAGATGATCCGGACAAGGTGCGCGGTCACGGCGCCATCGACCTCCCGACCCTGCAGCGCTATCTGAATTTCTGGTTCACCTCATCCATGGACTTGTTCGGCTCCGAGGTGTCCTCCAACGCCGCCAGTTCATTCGCCAACGGCATCAAAGCCCGCCCGGACGAAAACCAGTACGCCGATCACCTTTGCAGCGAGGCTCAATTCGAGTTGGAAACGCCGCAGGGCAAAGAGAGCGTGAGCCTGCGCAACGCGATGAACGAGGTACTGCGCGGATCGTACGTGAAGGACTGTCAGATCGGGGTCAAGCGCTGGAACATGCAGATCCAGCGCGCGGGGTTCGACTTCCGGTTGGCGCTGCCTAGCGCGCGCTTTCACCGCTCCATCGGAGTATGGGTCAACACGCCGGTCGATCCCGCAGGCCAACTACTTCCCCGTGAGCAATACGACCGCCAGCTTCCGGAATGGCTGCCAAGCGATGCCGACCAGGCCTTCGTGCGCAGTGTGATGCAACGCATAGTGCAGCCCGGAAAGATCGCGGGCTGGATCGCGCCGCCGGACCGGGGCATCAACAATCTTCCGGTCGAGTACGAGTACGTGAGGTTGTAAGAAGGAGGGGTGGCACGCGAAGCGTGACGGGGTGGTTCGGCGTCAGTCGTCCTGGCGCCCCTCAGCCGCGGCCGTCAGTGCAGCAAGATCCAGGATCTCGGTGCGGTCACGTTCCTGCTTCAAAATGCCGGTTCTGGTCCACTCGCGCAGTTGCTTGTTCACGCTCTCTCGCGTGGCGCCAATCAGGTCACCCAATTCCTGCTGAGAGAGGCGGAGCTCGATCCGTGCAGCAGACCCGCTCGCGCTCCCGTGATGCTTGGCGAGCCGCAGCAACTCCTTGGCGAGTCTTGCCGACACATCGAGGAAGGCGCGATCCTCGATGCGAGTAGTGAGCTCCCGCACGCGCCCCGCGAGCACGCCAAGCAGCTTTACGGCGATCGACGGCGACGAGGCGAGCACCGAGTTGAACGCCGGCTTGTCCACCACCGCGATCTCGCATTCCTCGAGCGCCGTTACTGTTGCAGACCGGGGCTGGCCATCCAGGATGGCAATCTCCCCAAACACTTCGCCGCGACCCATGAGATTCATCGTCGCGTCGGCCCCTTGTGCGCCTGGCGCACCCACTTTTGCACGACCGCGCAAGAGCACGAACACCTCGTCGGCGGCGTCTCCCTTGCGGACGATGACCTCTCGCGGTTTGTAAACCTTTGTGCGCGCCAGGCGTGACAGACGCCCGAGCTCTTCCTCTGAGAGCCCCTCGAGAAGCCAGACCCTCGAAAGCGCATCGCTGAGATCAGCGCTCACCGCTCAAGTGTGACCCATTTCATAGGACATCGAAGGATTGCAGTCGTAGACTGTGATAATGAGACTTGTTTTCCTCGGTTCAGGCTCAGCCTACACCGTGGGGGGGGACAATTTCCAGTCCAACATGCTGCTGCTGGCCCCAGAGGGGCAGCGGCTGCTGATCGACTGCGGGAGCGACATCCGCTGGTCGCTTCCCAGGCAGGGTCTATCCTATCTCGACATAACGGACATTTACGTAAGCCACCTGCATTCGGATCACGTAGGCGGGCTCGAATCGATCGGATTCCAACGGAAGTTCGACCCGCGCTGTAGCCGGCCCCGCCTGTATGTTGAAGCATCGCTGGCGGAGCCCCTGTGGGACCACTGTCTTCAGGGAGGAATGGGTGTCATCTCTGGAGGCGAAACGACCCTGGAGACCTTTTTCGAAGTCCGAAGGGTCAAACGGTATGAGCCGTTCGAATGGGACGGAGTTCACCTCGAGGCGGTTCCGACGATTCACGTTGCCGCCGCCAACGCCAGCGCCGCCAGCTACGGGCTGCTGATCGAGACCGGCAACCATCACAGCTTCATCACTACCGACACTCAATTTACACCGGACCACCTGGCTCCCTACTACGCCAGAGCGGACCTGATCTTCCACGACTGCGAGACCGGGCCGGCCAAAACCGGAATCCACGCGCACTACGACGACTTGTGCCGGCTGCCCGACTCTGTGCGCGCCA
>DASPUW010000212.1:0-11273 GCA_035622675.1 Burkholderiales bacterium
CCGATCGCGGCTACTTGCAACGAGGACGGCACGGCGAGCAGATTGAGGCCGTTGCGCAACACGCCTACCAGCAGCACGCCCAGCACCGTCCCGAACAGCCAGCCGTTGCCCTTTTCAAACGAAGTCCCGCCGATGGCCACGGCGGCGATCGCGTCGAACTCCATGCCGATCGCGGCAGTGGGATGCGCCGCGCTCATGCGCGCAGTCAGCAGCAGCGCGGCGAATCCGGCCATCGCCCCGCCGAGCACGTAGACGCCGATCAGGTAGGCATTCACGCGCACACCCGCGAGCCGCAGCGCCTCCCGATTGCCGCCGAGCGCGAAGACATAAGTCCCGAAGCGCGTGTGATAGAGCAGCCAGTGCATGGCCAGATACGCCGCAACGCCGAGCACCAGGGGCACCGGAATGCCAGCGAGCTTGCCGGCGTAGAAGTACACCACGTCGTCTCCCACGCCCGTGATGCTCTGCGCGCCGGTCGTGACCAGAGCAAGCCCCGAGGCGATCCCCAGCGTTCCCAGCGTAACGACGAACGGGGGCAGGCCCAGCCACGCAACCAGCGCGCCGTTCGCGAACCCGAATGCGGCGCCGAGCGCCAGCGCACCGCCCAGTGCCAGCGTCACCGATCCGGTCTTTACAGCGATCGCCGCCAGCACGACGCACGCGAGCGTGAGCACGGCGCCCATGGAGAGGTCGATGCCTTCGGTGAGCATGATCAGTGTCATCGGCAGAGCGAGAAGCAGCAGGATCGTCGACTGCATCCCGATGTTCGCGAGGTTGGCTGCATCGAGGAAGCCGGTACCGCTCAACGCGAAGCCAGCGCCGAGCACCACCAGCATGTACGCGGCGCCCGGAATGCGGCCCCAGCTTGAGGCGCGCCGAGACAGGGCGAGCTCAGGCATCGTGCATGGCCAGGCGCAGGAGATTGGTTTCGGACAGCTCTGCGCGCGCCAGCTCGCCCACCACGCGCTTGTCGCGCATCACATATGCGCGGTCGCAGACTTTGACCACCTCCGACAGCTCGGAGCTGATCATGAGCACCGCCGCGCCGCGCTGTACGAGCTGATCGATGAGGGCGAAGATCTCCTCCTTGGCGCCGACGTCGATGCCGAGCGTGGGCTCGTCGAAGATGATGAGCTTCGCGTCGGCACTGAGCCATTTGGCGACCACGACCTTCTGCTGATTGCCGCCGCTCAAGAACTGCACCATCTGACGCGGCCCGGGCGTGGCGATCCGCAGCTGCCGGATCCGCTCGCTCGCCACGCCGATTCCCCTGGCGGGCGAAAACCAGCCGCGCGGAAAGATCCGCTTCAGGCTCGCGAGCAGGATGTTGTCGGCCACCGAGCGGATGAGCGCCAGCCCCTCCTGCTTGCGTTTTTCCGGCACGAGCGCCATCCCCGAGCGCACGGCACGGTCGGGCCCCCCCTCGCGGCTGCGGTTGAGGAGGCGCACTTCCCCGGCCGTCACGCGGTCGGCGCCGAACAACGCGCGCGCCACTTCCGTACGCCCCGAGCCAACCAGGCCGCTGAGACCCACGATCTCCCCGGCGCGCACCACCAGATCTACGCCGCTGACACCGTTGGCGGCGCCCATGCTCATTACTTCCAGCACCACCTCGCCCGGCGACTCGCAGTAGCGGCGCGCGTAACTCGTGTCCACTTTGCGCCCGACCATCATGCTCACGAGCTCGTCGGGCGTGGTGCTCGCAGGCAGCAAGCTTCCCACCTTGCGTCCGTCGCGCAGCACGGTGATGCGGTTGCCAACCCGGAACACCTCGGCCAGGCGATGCGAGATGTAGATCATCGCCACGCCCTGCG
Source organism: Burkholderiales bacterium (assembly GCA_035622675.1). Taxonomy (GTDB): domain Bacteria; phylum Pseudomonadota; class Gammaproteobacteria; order Burkholderiales; family SHXO01; genus SHXO01. The sequence goes on from DASPUW010000212.1 coordinate 1,815, forward strand.
ATTGCAGGCGCTGGATGATCGAGAACAGACGCTCGGTCTCGCGCTCTGACAGCGCCGCGGTCGGCTCGTCGAGGACCAGAATCCGCGCTTCCTGCGACAGCGCCTTGGCGATCTCGACCAGCTGCTGCTGGGCGACACCCAAGGTATGAACCAGCGCCCGCGTGTCGACCTCGAGACCGAGGCGGTCGAGGAGCTCGCGAGCCCGTGCGTGCATGCGCTTGTGGTCGACGCTGCCCGGGATCTTGCCACGCGGCTCTCGTCCGAGAAAAATGTTCTGCGCGACGCTCAGGTAAGGGACAAGAGAGAACTCCTGGAAGATCACGGCGATGCCGAGCGCGCGCGCGTCCGCGGGAGAGCGGATCGCGACCGGCTCGCCCCGGTGGAAGAACTCACCCTCATCGGCCAGGTAGGCGCCGCACAGGACTTTCATGAGCGAGGACTTGCCGGCGCCGTTTTCGCCAAGCAGCACGTGCACCTCGCCGGCGCGGATCTCGAGCGACACCGCGTCGAGCGCCCGAACCCCGGGGAACGATTTCGTGATGCCGCGCAGCTCGAACAGGGGCACAGCCTGCTCACCACCGTGCGCCGGGCCAATCCCTTCCGCAACCGCCGCCAAAGTGCCCTCCTCCCCGCCCTTGCTCAGTAAAACGCCAGCGTCTCGATCCCGCTCCCGCCGTCGAAATACCCGGTGATGCGGCGCTCCGCCAGGTCGATGACCGTGGCGATGCCGCTGTCGTGATTCGCCACGATCGCCGCGTTGCCGTCCGGCGCGAAGGCGAAACCCATCGGCCCCTTTGCGACGATGAGCGGCGTCTGCCGGCGCAGGTCGTGGGCTTCATGGACGTAGATGACGCCCGAAGCGTAGTTCGACGTGAGCACGAAGCGCCCGTCGAGGGAGTATCTGACCCGGACGTTGCGGCTGCGCTTGGGATTGGTGGGCGGGTTCCCGGTCAAGGCGACGGAATCGACGATCGCGTCCGTCTGCGTGTCGATCACGTGCACGCGCGCGTCGAAATTGTCGACGACCAGCACCCACCGCCCGTCCGGCGACGCGGCGATGCCCTCGGTGCCCTGCTTTTCGCTCGGCAGAGCGATGGTGCGAGTCAGCATGCGCGATGCGACATCGAACACGCCCACGGAATCGGTCTTGTTGGAGATGTAGACCTTCGCCCCATCCGGCGTCAGCGCGATCCAGTGACTGCCGAACGAGCCGGTGTCGAATGCCGCCTCGATCGCGCGAGTCGCAGGGTCGATGACGATGAGCTTGGCGGAGGCATCGCACGAGACCCAGAGCTTGCCCGCCGCGGTCACCATGATGCCGTGCGGCGCGAAATAGGGAGCGACGCTGATGGTGTCGACCTGCTCGCGCCGGTCGAGGTCGATCACGGCGATGCTCTGCGCCGGGTTCGGGTTGTTGCCGAAGATGCCGGGGCCGTAGATGCTGACGTACGCGCTGCGGTGGTCGGGCGAGAGGGCAACCTCGTGCGGCAGCTTCTCGACGTCGATCGCCGCGATCTCGCGATACGTGCCGGGCTCGTACAGGCGCACCTTGCCGCCGACCTTGTCGACGGCGACCAGACCGCGCGTGCCGGTCGGATTGTTGAGGTCCGGTCGCCCCGCGCCGGCGGCCCCGAGCTTCACTTCTCCCCCTATTGTTGTATCGCCCGCGGCAAATCGTGCTCGCCGCACAAGGCGAAACGCAGCTTGTTCGGACGCGCGGCGACTGTCAAGTGGCTAGCCGCGGGTGAGAGCGCGTCAGGCGCGACCACGAGCGATCCGGTGTAATCTGCGGTACCCGCAAGCGCCCGAACACGGGACAAAATCTAAGGTACGGTGACCACGATGGCGAAGAAAAAGGCGCGGCAGCCGCGCATCGTCCGCCCCGACGACATTGACCCACATCACAACTGGAGCCGGCCGATCCAGGCGCCGGGGCACACGCAGGTCGACTTCGAGGAGCGCGTCAACTTCCGCCGGCTGCACGATTACCGCCTGTCGCGGGTGCGGGCGGCGCTGTCGGGCTCCAGCCTCGGCGCGCTGCTCTCGTTCGACCAGCACAACATCCGCTACACGACCAGCACGGTGATCGGAGAATGGGCGCGCGACAAGCTCACCCGCTACTCTTTGCTCACGGGCAACGGCGATCCCTACGTGTGGGATTTCGGCTCCGCGGCCAAGCATCACCGCTTGTACGCGCCGTGGCTGCACCAGGACCACTGCCGCGCCGGCCTGCTCGGCATGCGCGGGGCGGTCGGCACCGACCTCGTCCTGTTCCGCGATGCCGCGAAGGAGATCAAGTCCATCCTCGACGCCGAGGGCGTCGGCGACATGCCGCTCGGCGTGGATGTGGTGGAGCCTCCCATGCTGTTCGAGCTGCAGAAGCTGGGGATCGAAGTGCGCGACGGCCAGCAGGTGATGTTGCAGGCGCGCGAGGTGAAAAGCGCCGACGAGCTGACGCTGCTCAACATGGCGGCGGCGATGGTGGACGGCGTATATCAGGACATCGCCGAGGCGCTGAAGCCCGGCGTGCGCGAGAGCCAGATCGTCGCGCTCGCCACCGGCCGGCTGTACGAGATGGGATCGGATTGCGTCGAAGCGATCAACTCGATCTCGGGCGAGCGCTGCTCGCCCCATCCGCACAACTTCACGGACCGCCTGATCCGCCCGGGCGACCAGGCGTTCTTCGACGTCATCCAGTCGTTCATGGGCTATCGCACCTGCTACTACCGCACCTTCAGCGTCGGGCGCGCCACGCCCGCGCAGCGCACCGCCTACCGCAAGGCGCGCGAATGGATGGACCGCGCCATCGAGCAGCTGCGCCCCGGTATCACGAGCGACAAGATCGCGAGAGCTTTCCCGCGCGCGCAGGATATCGGCTTCGCGTCCGAGATGGACGCCTTCGGCCTGAACTTCTGCCACGGATTGGGACTGGGACTGCACGAGCGCCCGGTCGTGAGCCGGCTCAATTCGTTCAAGGAACCGATCGAGCTGAAGACCGGAATGGTGTTTGCCGTCGAAACCTACTGCCCAGCAACGGATGGCGTATCGGCGGCGCGCATCGAGGAAGAGGTCATTCTCACGCCCACGGGTCCGCAGATCATCTCGCTCTATCCAGCGCAGGAGCTGCCCATTGCCAACCCTTACTGATATGAAGGTCGGCTGGATCGGCACCGGCCGCATGGGATTCACGATGGCGCGGCGTCTGGCCCGCGCCGGCTGCAAATTGACCGTGTGGAACCGCACCCGCGCCAAGGCCGAGCCGCTCGCGCAGGACGGCGCCAGGATCGCCGATTCGCTCGCCGACCTCGGCGGCTCCGAGGTGGTGTTCTGCATGCTGGCCACCTGGGACGACGTGAAGCACGTGATTGCGGGCCCTGGCGGGCTGCTCTCGCAGCGGATGCAGATGCCGCGCACCATCATCGAGTGCTCGTCGATCTCCGTGCATGGCTCGGCCGAGCTGCGCGCCATCCTTGCGGCGAGCGGCATCGAGCTGCTCGCAGCGCCGGTCAGCGGCAACGCGAAAGTCGTCACGGCCGGCAAACTCTCCTTCGTCGTGTCCGGGCCGCGGCCAGCCTATGATCGCGCCCGACCGCTGTTCGAGCAGATCGGGAAGAGCTCAACCTGGGTCGGCGAAGCCGAGCTCGCGCGCACCGTGAAGATCTGCCACAACGTGTTTCTGGGCGTGGTGGCTCAATCGCTCGCCGAAGTCACCGTGCTCGCCCAGAAGGCGGGCGTGCCGCGGCATGCATTCCTGGATTTTCTGAACCAGAGCGTCATGGGATCGACGTTCACGCGCTACAAGACGCCGGCGCTGGTCAATCTCGACTTCAAAGTCACGTTCACGCCGGAGCTGCTGCGAAAGGACATGGACCTCGGCCTCGAGCTCGCTCGGACGCTGGGCGTGCCGATGCCCGCGGCTGCCCTAACACGAGAGCAGATCCAGGCGCTGATCGGGAACGGCTTCACGGATCAGGATTTCGCCACCCTGGTGGTGCTGCAGGCGCGAGCGTCCGGGATGGCGCTCGAGTCGGAACAGGTGCAAGTCGACGACGGCCTTTCGTAGGTCTCAATGCACCCCGGTCAACTACGCATGCTGTCAGAGGGGTAGTGAAGAGCTGCGCCCGTCGTGCTTTGCTTGACGATTCTTGAGGGTATTTCTAGGCGGGCGTAGCGTGCCCCGTACGGATGTCTATCTTCTGATCTTGTGGTGCGCGCCCCTCATTGTGATCGGCATGGCAATACTCTGGTGGAGCTCGCGCGAGAAGCGCTCGAAGCCACGCAGGTGAAGGCCGACACCTGACGCAAGCCTTCCCGGTCAAGCTACATCAGGCCGCAAACCGAAAAGCTGCCGTTTGGATGATGAAGTGGCGGTGTTCCTGACCGCGAAGGACAATGCCCATCTCCGGGGCGCACACGGCGACGTACCCATCCCCAGCAGCGGTGGGGACCCACTAGAATCTACTTGGCCTGCGCTGGCAGTTGTGCTCGAGCAGCGCTGCGAATAAGGCGACATCTCACGCCGCTCGAACCATAGCGGAAGTTCACGAATCGGCCACCAAGAATTCCTAGTCCTTTGGCCGCTGATCGTTTGCGCCGCCCATGCCGAACAGCGACCCTGCCGGCATTCCCGGTGGCCGCTCCCAATCCACCATTTCGATCCGGCCGAGGGTCGTCGGGCGGTTCTCGAAGAACAGCACCACCCGCAGGCCATCGGTGAAGAACGGGTCGCCGGTCAGGTTGTGCCGCGGCTGTTCGCGCGGCGCCGCCCCCACTCCCTTCACGAAGCCGAAACGCGCCAGCGCCTGAGAGTATGCGAGGTCTTGCGTCAGCCCGTTGCGCGCCTCGTCGGTGTCCGGGTCGATCTTGTGCGTCGTGGGCGGAATACCCCAGATGACGCGCACGCCGATGTCGCGGCTGATCTGCCCGAGCCACACCTGCTTGTCATGATATCGCAGCGGTGTGAGCCATAGCCGCAGGTGATTGCGCATGTTCACGTCGCCGCGCGCCTTCTGGGCTGACAGATCCTGCGACCGGCCGTAGACATACAGCGGGCTCACCGGCGAATAGAGGTAGACGCGCCCGAAGAGGGCCGACCGGATCGTCTTCATCACGCTTGCCCCGCGCGTCTGCTCGGTCGGGTGCCACCCGCGACGCGAGAACGCAGGGAATACATCCTGAGGGGCGCCCACGCAGACGATATTGAGCGGGTCCCCTGTCTTGTCCCCTTCTTTGTTGGTGACCTCGGCGGGGTACTTCTCCAGCTCCGCCCGCAGCTCTGCTTCGCTCTCCACTACTACAACCTTCGACGGGTCGGGCTGGTAGACATCCTGCCTGACGTCGCTGAAGAACCCGGGCACCCGAACCTGGAACGAGAAGCTCCTCACAACACCCAGGCCAATCACATCGATGTCCACGGGCTTGGTCCCCTCGTCGAGCCGCGTGAAGATGAATCCCGATTTGGTCTCCCCCGGCATGACGGGATTCTGGAAGCTCAGGCTGTAGAACAGCTGCTCCATCTTTTTGTTGTCCTCGCGCGGGGCGCGCAGGCGATTGGCGTAGTAGGCCTCGTACGGCGAATACCACTCATTGTCGGTGCCCGCGCGCAGATACCAGAGCGGGACCCGTTCGTCGTTTTTGACCTTCACCCATATCGGCTGGATCCCGAGCAGGGCGAGCGGCCTGCCGAAGACGTGGTAGCTCTCCTCCGCGCCCAGCGCGGACACCGTGACCTGGGTGTTGCCGAGAGTCTTGGTGGCCGCGTGCTCGAGGAAGGGGACCTGGGCCACCGGCACCGGCCGCCAGGGGATCACGGAATCGACCGCGAACCGCCCCACGAAGAACAACACGACCAGCATGAGGATCCAGAACGGGATGCGCAGCCAGAGACGACGGGGCCATGAGAAGAATTTGCGCATGCGTGATAGTACCGCAGGAGGTCATGGACGCGTGTTGTAGAAATTGCGGCCTGACACATCGCGGAGGATTGATGCCCGTCCAGAGATTCCGGAGTGTGCAAATCGATCCGTGGAGCCCGCCAACGATAGCAGCGCACGTCCTGAGCCGCCGCCGTGGTGCACCTCGAAGGCTATCAGTATCCCCCAATCAACTGAAACAAATGAAACAAAACTAGCCTCACGGCGAAATCGCATTGACTCGCCCGCTCGCTAGACTGGACACAAGCCCCCTGCTTCACGGGGACCCACCGCGGAGCAGTGCGATGACACCCGAAGGCATTCGTATCGTTCAGTCGACTTGGGTCAGACTGCTGCCGATCAAGGATTCGGCGGCGCAGCTCTTCTACGAAAGGCTGTTTGAATTGGATCCGTCGCTCCGCGCCTTGTTCCGAGGCGACATGCGCCAACAGGGTGAGAAGCTGATGCAGGTGATCGATGCCGCAGTGAACGGGCTACGCCGTCTGGAACGCATCACAGCCGCGATCCAAGATCTCGGCAGGCGTCACGCCAGCTACGGCGTCAAGGATCATGACTACGACACGGTCGGTGCCGCGCTGCTTTGGACGCTCGACCAGACCCTGGGCGCCGAGTTCACCCCGGAAGCGAAACGCGCCTGGGCGAGGGTATACGATGTGCTGGCCACGACGATGCGAGAGGCAGCTGCCGCCTCACAGATCACCACTGATCTCTAAACACCAGGAGAACCGCCATGTCACTCGACTCTGCCGTCAAAGATCTCGCGCCGAAGTTCACCGGACGCCTGCTGCAAGTTGGAGATGCCGGGTATGACGAAGCTCGTCGGGTCCACAACGGGTTGGTGGACAAGCGTCCCGCGTTGGTCGCGCGGTGTCACGGCGTGGCCGACGTCGCCGATGCTGTGAAGCTGGCACGCTCGCAGGGGTTGCAGGTCTCGGTGCGAGGGGGCGGACACAACGTCGCAGGACGCGCTTCGATCGACCACGGCGTTATGATCGATCTATCGCCGATGCGCGGCATTCACGTCGATCCCAAAAAGCAGACCGCACGTGCGCAGGGCGGCGTCCTCTGGAACGCGTTCAACCGCGAGACACAACTCCACGGCCTCGCGACGACGGGTGGTGTGGTCGGTTCCACTGGCCTCGCCGGATTGACACTCGGCGGCGGGCTCGGATGGTTAATGCCGAAATACGGCCTGGCGCTCGACAATCTGCTCGCTGCAGAAATGGTGCTTGCGGACGGTAGCGTGAAGCGCGCGAGCCCCGACGAGAATCCCGATCTGTTCTGGGGTATCCGCGGCGGCGGCAGCAATTTCGGCATCGCCGCTTCCCTCGAGTATCGGCTGCATCCGGTCGGCCCGATCATCACCGGCGGCCTCGTCGCACATCCGCTGGCTCGAGGTGTCGACACATTGAAGTTTTTCCGCGATCGTTGCGCGATGGCGCCTGACGATGCGATGCTCGCTGCAGGGCTCCTGACCGCCCCCGACGGCTCGATGAAGATTGCGGGCATTCTCCTGGCACACTGCGGATCCTTCGCCGATGGGGAAGCACTCGCCACGCCGATCAAGGCCTTCGGCCCGCCGGCCGTGGATCACATGGGCCCGCTTCCCTATACCGTGCAGAATAGCTTGCTCGATGCCGCGTTTCCGAAAGGAGCTCTCAACTACTGGAAAGCGCAATTCCTCACGGATCTGAGCGACGACTGCATCAAGACGCTCGTTGAATGCGCCGCGGCGTGCCCCTCGCCGATGTCGCAGATCGTGCTGGAGCATTTCCACGGCAAGGCGAGCCGTATCGGTGTCACCGAGACAGCCTGTGCGATGCGCCTCAACGGCTTCAACGCCGTGATCGCCTCGCAGTGGCAGGACCCGAGCGACACCGAGCGGAACATCAAGTGGTGCCGGAACACTTTCGGGGCGCTGCAGCCCTATTTCGGCGCCACGCGCTACGTGAACTATCTCGCCGACGACGAGTCGGGCGACTCGGCCGCAGTGGCAGCATACGGTCCGAACTACGCGCGGCTGCGTGAGATCAAGTCAAAGTACGATCCCGAGAATTTTTTCCGGATAAACGTCAACGTCAAGCCTGCCTGAGCGCCTCTCTTCCCTGCGTCTTTTTCGGGACCAGGTCATCCACGACGCAAAATGCGCCGCACACTGGTTGGGTGCGCTCGCGCTCATTTGAGTGTTGCGGTGCCTCCTTCTTGCCTCTCGGGCGATGAATTCGTGGTCTGCTTTCGAGGTGACGACATCGCCAGCACCGCTGTCGACAGCCGCAATCCAGTGGTGTAGAAGGTCTGTGTAATCATCAGACACAGAGGAACGGCCAACTTGAAGATCACGAAGATCCGCACCACGCGCCTCTACGACCAGGCCAGCGCACCATTCCAGGACTCGACGATGGCGCGGGCAGTCAACGGCATAGCGTGGATGTTCGTCGAGCTCGAGACGAGCGCCGGCATCACCGGCATCGCTTACTCGGAGGGCGCGGGCCCGGTCCGCGGCTTCATTCACGAGCAGCTTTCGGATCTGGTCGTCGGTGCAGACCCATTCGAGACCGAGAAGATCTGGAACGACATGTTCTGGCGGGTGCGCGGCAACGGCCGCAAAGGCGCCGCGTTCCAGGCCATCTCCGCCATCGACAACGCGATCTGGGACATCAAAGCGAAGGCGTTAAAGGTCCCGCTGTACAGGCTGCTCGGCCCGGCACACGAGCGCGTGCCGGTCTACGGTTCTGGCGGTTGGACAAACTTCACCACCGAAGAGCTCGTTCGGGAGCAGTCGGCGTTCGCTGAAAAAGGGTTCACACGGACGAAGGTGAAAGTCGGCAAAGACTTCGGCCGCGCTGAAGCCGAAGACATCCGGCGGCTGGCTGCGGTACGCAAGGCGCTGGGTGAGGAAGCGGCGATCTACATCGACGCCAACAACGGCTACTACGCGAAGCAGGCCATCAGGCTTGCCGAGTCGTTCAAGGCGTCGAACGTCGGTTGGTTCGAAGAGCCGGTGCTGGCGGACGACATCCCTGGCCTCGCACAGGTCGCGGCCCACACGACGATTCCGGTTGCAACCGGCGAGCACGAGTACACGAAGTACGGTTTCCGGGACCTGATTACGGCGGGGGCGGTGGACATCGTGCAGCCGGACATCGGGCGCGTCGGCGGGGTCACAGAGTGGATGAAGATCAGCCACATCGCCGCTGCGTTCAACCTGCCGGTCGCCCCGCACGCCTACTGCCTGCTGCACCTGCACCCGGCCATGGCGACGCCGAACCTGATGGTCGTGGAGATGCTGGGGATCGAGTGGGACCCGATGGTCAAGTGGCTTGTGGATCCGCCGCTGCCGGACCGTGGCTACTGGAAGCCTGACCCGCAGCGGCCAGGCAACGGGATCGAGCTCGACCCGCATGCGGTAGCGAAGTACAAGCTGGACTAACTCCCGCCGACGCGGTCACCGCGCCGAGTCGCTGCTGCGCTCCGACCAGGTGACCTAATAACGATTGCAGAGAGCTCTAGTGGGCCGATCTGCGCG
>DASPUW010000213.1:0-2312 GCA_035622675.1 Burkholderiales bacterium
ACTTCGCAGCTGCCCAAGCCGTTGCAGATCAACGCGCTCGGCTCGCGCGACTGGAATCTGTCGTCCGACTGGTATCGCTGGACTTTCCAACCCTGATGGCATCCTCCCGCCCGCTGAGACCATCGATGCGCCGAGTGCGCAAGTCGCTCGCATCGCGCGGCATGCGGTACTTGATCGGATTCGCGCTGCTGCTCGGCGCGATCATGCTCTACCTGCTGTCGAGCGCCAGCTCGAACACGCCGATGTTCGCGCGTGATCTGCCGCTCCTGCTGTTCTTCGGCGTGGGGCTGGTGGTGTGTCTGAGCGTGCTGGTGGGATATCAGCTCCTGGTGCTGCGCAGGCGGCTGGTGGCGGGATTGTTCGGCTCCAAGCTCACCCTGCGCCTGGTGCTGTTGTTCTCGCTGGTTGCGGTATTGCCCGGCGCATTGGTGTACGCCATGTCGGTCCAGTTTCTCAACAAGAGCATCGAGTCGTGGTTCGACGTGCGTGTGGACAAGGCGCTGGAGGGCGGCTTGAACGTTGCGCGCACCACCATGGACAGCATGCTGAGGGATCTGACGCTGAAGGCCGGCAGCATGGGCCAGGCGCTGGCCGACGCTTCCGCCTCGCAGCAGATCGCCGTGCTCAACAACATGCGCGAGCAGATGAGCGTGGACGAGGCCGCGCTGTTTCACCCGGACGGCAGGATCATCGCCTTCTCGGTGAGCGAGGGATCGGGTCTCGTGCCGCAGCTCATCCCCCGTACAGTTGCGCGCAACGTGCTCATGCAGCAACCCTACCGCGCGGTCGAATCGGTCCCCGACAAGGGCCTGCGGCTGCGTGTCGTGGTGCCGGTCAACAAGCTGTCGGGCGAGACCGGATTGCTGCAGCTGGTGCAAAGAGTGCCGGCCAAGCTGGCGCACGACGCCGAGACCGTCCACAACATGTACCAGGACTACCAGGAGCTGTCCCTATCGCGCTCAGGCCTCAAGCGCTTGTACGGGCTTTCCCTCACACTGGCGCTGCTGCTCGCGTTGTTTTCCGCGCTGCTGCTGGCCATCGTGTTCAGCGAGCGCCTCTCGGCGCCGCTGTCGGTGCTGGCGGCCGGCACACGCGCCGTGGCGCAGGGCGATTTCAGTCAGCGCCACCCGGTGCGCAGTCACGACGAGCTCGGCATTCTCACCGAATCGTTCAACACCATGACGACGCAGCTCGCGGAGGCGCGCGAAGAGCTGCTGCGCAACCAGGGTCAGCTGGAGGCGGCCAAGGCCTACCTCGAGAGCATTCTGGCCCAGCTCTCTGCCGGGGTGCTGTCCTTCGACAACGCGCGCCGCCTGCGCTCGGCCAACCCGAGCGCGGAGCATATTCTCGGCGTGGAGCTGGCGCCGCTGATCGGTGTGAGCCTCGCAGACTGGGGAGCGTGCGATCCACGGCTGGCGGAGATCAGCGGTTCCATCCTGCGGGCCATCGACGAGGGTGGCAGCGAGGCCTGGGAGGCGCAGATCGGCTTCGGCAGCCAGTCCGGCCACAAGGTGCTGCTGCTGCGCGGCTCCGCCTTAGAAGTGGGTCCGGAAAGCGGCCTGGTGCTGGTGTTCGACGACATCACGCGCTTGCTGCAGGCACAGCGCTACGCCGCTTGGGGTGAGGTGGCGCGCCGGCTTGCGCACGAGATCAAGAACCCGCTCACGCCGATCCAGCTCTCCGCCGAGCGCGTGACACATCGGCTGGCCAACAAGCTGTCGACCGAAGACGCGGACATGCTCACGCGCGCGACGCAAACCATCGTGGCCCAGGTGGCGCAGCTCAAAGGCATGGTGGACGCCTTCAGCCAGTACGCCCGCGTGCCGGAGATCCGCTTCGAGGGGCTCGACCTCAATCGGCTTGTGCGCGAGGTGCTGGTGCTGTATGAATCGCATGCGCGCGGCATCGCGTTGGAGCTGGACGACTCGCTGCCGCAGATCGATGGCGATCAGGCGCGTTTGCGTCAAGTGATTCACAACCTGCTGCAGAACGCCGAACAGGCGGTCGCGGACGTGAAGCGCCCGCGCATTGTGGTCTGCACGCGGCGCGAGGCGGCCGGCGCCCGCCTGACCGTGAGCGACAACGGCAGCGGCTTTCCGGCGGACATCCTGGTGCGGGCCTTCGAGCCATATGTCACGACCAAGGTCAAAGGAACCGGGTTGGGGCTTGCAATCGTGAAGAAGATTGTCGAGGAGCACAGCGGCAGCATCGAGATCCGCAATCTGCAGCCGACCGGTGCGGAGGTCGCGATCCTGTTGCCGGTGGCGCGCGAACGGCTGGCGGTGCAGCCGGCGGCGGTGAAAGTGAAGGCA
>DASPUW010000214.1:0-11277 GCA_035622675.1 Burkholderiales bacterium
CTCTTGCTGGCCTCCCCGCTGACATTGACCTGGATGCATACCTGCAGCGGGGCGAGCTCGAGCGGCCTCTGCTCGGCGAGGCGCTGTGCCACGCTCCATCGGTCGACGCTCTGTGCCCAGTGGAAATGCTGCGCGATGATCTTCGTCTTGTTGCTTTGAATCGGCCCGATGAAATGCCACTCTACAACCGGTAGCGGCGCGCGCAGCTCGCCCGCCCTCTCCTGCTCCCGCTGCAGCAGCGCGTTCACGGCGGCCATCTTGGCCGCTCCCTCCTGCGCATAGTTTTCACCGAACGCGGTTTGGGCGCAGGCCACGGCCTGCGCCACGAGCTCGGCTGGGAATGCCTTGCTGACCGCGATCAATCGAACGCTCGCAGGATCCCGGCCAGCCGAATGGGCGGAGCGGGCGATGCGAGTGCGGACCGCAGCCAGTCCCGCCTGTATCGTCGACATTCCCGGGTCCATCGCCTCGCCGAGCAAGGGGGCAATCTCCGCGCCGGAACCGCGTCATTTGAGGACGCTGGACGCGGAACCGTCCCTGGTGGGCGACGGCGGCAAATGGGCATAAGATTTGCCTGTCACCTGAGCCCGCCGCTCGCGGCGCCGCCGGTCACCGTCGAGAAATTATATATGGACATCTCCGAGCTGCTCGCCTTCGTCGTCAAGAACAAGGCTTCCGACCTGCACCTGTCCTCTGGCCTGCCGCCGATGATCCGCGTCAACGGCGACGTCCGGCGCATCAACTTGCCGCCGATGGAGCACAAGGACGTGCACGCCATGGTGTATGACATCATGAGCGACGCGCAACGCAAGCATTACGAGGAGAACCTGGAGTGCGACTTCTCGTTCGCCATCCCGAACCTGGCGCGCTTCCGCGTCAACGCATTCGTTCAGAACCGCGGCGCCGGTGCGGTAATGCGGACCATCCCGTCCAAGGTGATCAATCTCGAGGAACTGAAGGCGCCGGCCATCTTCAAGGAGATCGCGGATCAGCCCCGCGGAATCGTGCTCGTCACCGGACCGACGGGCTCGGGCAAGTCCACCACTCTGGCCGCGATGATCAATCACCTCAACGAGAACGAATTCGGACACATCCTCACCGTGGAGGACCCGATCGAATTCGTGCACGAGAGCAAGAAGTGCCTGATCAACCAGCGCGAGGTGGGGCCGCACACACTGAGCTTCGCCAACGCCCTCAGGTCAGCCCTGCGCGAAGACCCCGACATCATCCTGGTGGGCGAGATGCGAGATCTGGAGACCATCCGCCTCGCGCTGACCGCGGCCGAAACCGGTCACCTGGTGTTCGGTACCCTGCATACGAGCTCTGCAGCCAAGACCATCGACCGTATCATCGACGTGTTCCCGGCGGCAGAAAAGGAAATGACGCGCGCCATGCTGTCGGAGTCGCTCCGAGCCGTCATATCGCAGACCCTGCTCAAGACCAAGGACGGCACGGGTCGCCTGGCGGCGCATGAAATCATGATCGGCACACCGGCTATTCGCAATCTGATCCGGGAAAACAAGGTGGCGCAGATGTACTCGGCCATTCAGACGGGGCAGCAGTACGGCATGCAAACGCTCGACCAGAATCTGCAAGAGCTCGTGCGTCGCAACGTGGTTTCTCCGGCCGAGGCGCGCGTGAAGGCGGCAAACAAGGACCTGTTCCCCGGTTGATGGAGCGGCACCTGCGCGCTCGACCCCACCCTCGTAGGACTTGGAGATATGGAACGGGATCAGGCAATCAAATTCGTGCATGAGCTGCTGCGCGTGATGATCAGCAAGAAGGCGTCCGACCTGTTCGTCACGGCCGGCTTTCCTCCCGCCTTCAAGGTGGACGGCAAGATGACCCCGGTGTCGAACCAGAGCCTCACGCCTACGCACACCATGGAGCTGGCCCGCGCCATCATGAACGACAAGCAGGCGCAGGAGTTCGAAGCCACCAAGGAGTGCAACTTCGCCATCAACCCGCCCGGGATCGGCCGCTTCCGCGTGAACGCGTTCGTGCAGCAGGCGCGCGTCGGCATCGTGCTCCGGACCATCACGACCACCATTCCGCGCATGGAGGACCTGGGGCTGCCCGAGATCCTCAAGGATGTCTGCATGACCAAGCGCGGCCTGGTGATCGTAGTCGGCGCAACCGGCTCGGGCAAGTCGACCTCGCTGGCGGCCATGCTGGGGTACCGCAACGAAAACAGTTACGGTCACATTATCACTATCGAGGATCCGATCGAGTACGTGCACGAGCACAAGAACTGCCTCATCACCCAGCGCGAGGTAGGCGTCGACACGGAGTCCTGGGAGATGGCGCTTAAGAATACTCTGCGCCAGGCACCGGACGTGATCCTGATCGGCGAGATCCGCGAACGCAGCACCATGGACCACGCAATCGCATTCGCCGAAACCGGGCACCTGTGCCTCGGTACCCTGCATGCGAACAGCTCGAATCAGGCGCTCGATCGCATCATCAACTTCTTCCCTGAAGAGCGCCGCGCGCAGCTGCTGATGGATCTGTCGCTAAACCTGAAGGCGATGATCTCGCAGCGTCTGATCCCCAAGCGGGACGGCCCGGGCCGCGTCGCGGCGATCGAGATCATGCTCAACACGCCGCTCATATCCGACCTGATCTTCAAGGGCGAGGTGCACGAGCTGAAGGAGATCATGCGCAAATCGCGCGAGCTTGGCATGCAGACGTTTGATCAGGCCTTGTTCGAGCTCTATGAAGGCGGACTGATCAGCTACGAAGATGCAATGCGCAACGCCGACTCCATGAACGAGCTGCGCCTCGCCATCAAACTGCACGGACACGAAGCCAAGGAGCGCGACGTCATGTCCGGGCTGGATCACCTCAATATCGTATAGCCGAGCGAACAGGCACAGCAGACGCGCGGGCTGCGCAGGCGGCTGCTCATCTGCTCACGCTGCCTCTCCCCGCACGCGGCGCCGCGCGCTGCCGGCGACAATCTCAAACCCGTAAAGGCGACATTCGAGCGCACCGTTGTACAGCGGTATGCGCCGCGCGGGTCTGAGCCCGATCAGCTTCGGCAGGCGCAGGTCGCTGGTGAAGATCCATACCGTCCAGCCCGTGTATCTGGCTTTGAGCGCATCGCCCAGCTTGGGATAGAACGCAGCCAGGTCCCGCTGTTCTCCGAGACGCACCCCGTACGGTGGATTGGTCACGATCACTCCGGACGGCGCCGGTGCAGGCAACTCGAGGATGTTGGCTTGCTTGAGCTGTACCGCGTCGCCCAGTTCCGCCGCGGCGAGGTTGGCTCGCGCCAGCTTGAGCTGCTCGCCGTACAGATCCGCGCCAAACACGGAGAGTGGATGGGGGGAGAGGCGCCTGCTGCGCGCCTCTTCCTGCGCTGATGCCCACAACCGGGCGTCAAACCCGCTCAGGTGCTCGAACGCGAAGCTGCGGTGGCCGCCTGGCGGCGCCCTCAGCGCCAGCATGGCCGCTTCCACCAGGATAGTGCCGCTGCCGCACATCGGATCGAGCAGCGGGACCCCAGGCTGCCAGCCGCTCAATGCGAGCAGACCGGCGGCCAGGTTTTCGCGCAGCGGAGCCTGCCCAGCTTGAGCACGCCATCCACGCTTGAACAGCGGCTCCCCCGAAGTGTCGAGGTAGAGGACAAAGCGCTCGGCTTCGAAGAACGCATGGATCCGCACGTCGGGCTCGCTCGTGTCGACGCTGGGACGAATCCCCGCATCCGCTCGGAACCTATCGCATACCGCGTCCTTGATGCGGAGCGTGATGAACTCGAGGCTCCTGAGGGGACTTGCAACGGCTGAGACGTTGACGCGGATGGTGAGCCGCGGATCGAACAGTTCGCCCCACGGCAGCTCCGCGGCATGGCGGTAGACGTCCTCTTCGCCTCGATACCGCCACTCGCCTACCCGCCACAGAATGCGGCTGGCGATGCGGCTTTCAAGGTTGGTGCGGTAGCACAGCCGTAGGTCGCCGGAAAACCCCACGCCCCCATCCACGGCTTCGAGCTGCTCGGCTCCGAGACCGGACAGCTCGGCGCGCAGCGCCGCCTCCAAACCGCGTGGGCAAGGCGCGAAAAAGCGCGTTGGGGACGGACGCAGGGGCTGCAAGGGATGAAAAGGGCCGAGTCCCGCTGGCACGAAGGCCCGCTAGCGCGCAGCCAGCGGCAGGAACACCTCGAACTCGAGCTTCCTGCGGTGGTTGCGGTACTTGGTGAGGCTGGCGATACGGGCCTGCAGCCGATTGCCGCGGTCCATCTGGCGCGCGATCGCCTCATTCTCCGCGCGTGGGATATAGCCGAGCTGATGCCCGTTCCAGTCAACGCGCACCGCGTTGCTGTCGTACGGATTCGCGGGTTCGCGCACCAGCGTCAACGCATCGCCAACTTTCATCTCGTCCCATACCACTTTCGCGTCGTGATAGCGGAGACCGGCCGTGAGCGAGATCTGCACCACGATCTCGCTCGAGGCGCTATCTGGCGCGCTGCCTGCGGCTGGCGTCAACAGGGCGGCGAATATCGCCGCCCACGCGGCCACGCCGAGTCGCGAGCGCATGGTTCAGAACGGCTTGAGCACCGCCAGCAGCACGACGCCGAGCAGGATCAATACGGGGAGCTCGTTAAACCACCGGTACCAGACATGCCCGTGCCGGTTGCGATCATGCTCGAAGTCCCGCATCAACTTCCCGCAGTAAAGGTGATAGGTGACCAGCAAGAGGACCAGCGCAAGCTTGACGTACAGCCACCCGCCCCAGGGTCCGTATCCAAGCCACAGGCTGAGGCCGAAACCAATCGTCAGTGCCCCCGCGGGGGTCATGATTCCGTAGTACAGCTTGCGCTCCATGAGCTTGAAGCGATCGATGCCGGGCGCGTCCGTGGTCTGGGCATGGTAGACGAACAGCCGCGGCAGATAGAACAGCCCGGCAAACCAGGCGACCATGAAAACGAGGTGCAGTGCCTTCAACCAAAGGTTCAGCATGGCCGCTCTTGCTTCAGGTGAGAAGCCGTCGGCGCGTGAGAACCAGCGCAAGATAAAAGGCGATAACGGCGTAGGTGGCCAACACGGCCACATGCAGCCAGGGCCACACCGGCGCTCGCCCGGTCACGAGCGGGCGCACCAGGTCAATAGCGTGCGTCAAGGGCAGCACAGCGGACACGCTCCGCAGCAGCGGCGGCAGCTGAGCGACCGGAAAGAATACGCCGCACAGCAGCACCATGGGAGTGATCACGAGCGTGAAGTAGTACATGAAGAAATCGTAGCTTGGAGCCAGAGCCGTCATGACCAGACCAAGCGAGCCGAAAGCAAGGCCGATGAGCACGGTGAGCGGAATGATCCACAGCGTCAGCGGCGAGCGCGACAATCCGAGTACCCAGATGATGACCAGGATCGCTAGGCCAGATAGCACGCTCTTGCTCGCCGCCCACAGCGCCTCCGCGAGAACGATGTCATCCAGGTTCATGGGCGTGTTGAGGATCGCATCCCAGGTTTTCTGTACGTGCAAACGGGAGAAAGCCGAATACAGCGCCTCGAAAGTCGCGCTGTTCATCGTGCTGTAGCACACCGTCCCGGCAGCCAGGAACGTGATGTATGGGATGCCGTTCACCTCGGGCAGCAGGCTCCCCAATCCGAACCCCAGCCCCAGCATGTAGAACATCGGGTCGGCCAGGTTGCCGAGCATGGAGGAGACAGCGAGCTTGCGCCAGACCAGGAAATTGCGCCTCCAGATCTGAACGAAACGGGGACTGACTCGCGGCGGCGCAAACTGCTGAACCCGCATAGGTGTGCTGAACGGAAACGTCGCTAGTCCCTCAGATCGCGTCCGGTGAGCTTGAGGAACACGTCCTCGAGGTTGGCACGCCGGTGTAGGTAGTGCAGCTCGTCTCGGCCATCCAACATCGCCAGTACTCGATCTCCGTCACGCGTGTAGCAGAATACCGTCTCGCCGACCTGCTCGCAGCGGTCGCACGCAGCCTGCCCGTGCGCGCTGGCCCAGGGCAGCGCGCCCTCACCGTAGATCTCGACCACCTGCGGCTCGATGTACCGACCGATCAGCTGCTGCGGAGAGCCCTCGGCGATGATGCGGCCGCGGTCCATCACCGCCAGCCGGCGGCACAAACGCTCAGCCTCGTCCATGAAATGAGTGGTAAGGAGAATGGTTTTGCCTTGGGCCACCAGACGCTTGAGGCGCTCCCAGATCAGATGCCGTGCCTGGGGATCCAAGCCCGTGGTGGGCTCATCCAGAAAAATCAGCTCGGGATCATTGATGAGGGCGCGCGCCAACGACAAGCGGCGCTTCATTCCTCCCGACAGGGTCTGGATGCGGGCGTCTGTGCGTGCCTGGAGGCCAGCAAACTCGAGCAACGAAGGTATGCGCGCCGCAATGTCGCGGTCGCGTAACCCAAAGTAGCGGCCATAGACGAGCAGGTTCTCGAACACCGTGAAATCCGGGTCCAGGTTGTCGCTCTGTGGCACGACGCCAACACGCAGCCGCGCTTCACGTGCGTGCCGCGGGACGGCGCGGCCAAGCAGACGGATTTCCCCGGCATCCGGATCGGTTAATCCAAGGGCCAGACGCAACGTTGTGGTTTTGCCAGCGCCGTTCGGTCCAAGCAGGCCAAAGCACTCGCCTGCGTCGAGCTCGAGGTCGACACCACAGACTACTTCGTTAGCGCCGTAAGCCTTGCGCACGGCGCGCAACGACAGCATCGCGCTCACTGCACTTCCAGACAGGGGCAGGAATGCTGGATGATGCGCTGAAGCTCGACGAGGTTGCCGTGAAAGAAGTGACCGGCACCAGGGAGCACCACGACCGGGAGGCGCTGCGGCCGCGCCCAGGCGAGCACGGTAGCGAGCGGTACCACGTCGTCCTGCTCACCGTGCACGACAAGCGTGCCTGGCGCGGCCGGCTCGACCTCGAAGCGTCCGACCGCGGGCGCCACCAAGATCAACCGGTCTGCAGGCGTTCCACGTTCGCGTAGACGAGCGGCGACACGTGACTGCACAAAGGCGCCGAAGGAGAAACCGGCGAGCAACAGCGGCAGCGGTCCGTAGCGCGCCTGCATCTCCGCAGCCACCAGCATCCAGTCCTCGGTTTCGCCGATGCCATTGTCGTGGACACCCGCGCTCGAGCCAACGCCGCGGAAGTTCATGCGCACGACAACGTAGCCCTGGGCGAAGAACGTCTTCGTCAGTGTCTGAACCACCTTGTTGTCCAGTGTCCCGCCGAACAGCGGGTGAGGGTGGGCGACAAGGGCAAGTCCGGTGCGCACCGCCGGTCCCGTAAGCCGCGCGTCTGAGAGGTCGCCGGGGTCGTTGACCACGGTCTCCAGCGCCCCGGCTGGACCATCGATGAGAAGACGCTGCAGCCCGGCCGTCTTCAAATCCGCAGACGCTCGACCACGCGACCGTTGACGAGATGCTCGCGGATGATCTCGTCGACGTCTTCTTGGTCGACGTAGGTGTACCAGACCTCCTCCGGATACACCACGATGACCGGGCCCAACTCGCAACGATCCAGACACCCAGCCTGGTTGATGCGGACCTTGCCCACCCCGGCGATGCCCAGTTTCTTCACTGCTGCCTTGGCGTAGTCGCGCATTTTCTGGGAACCGTGGTTGTTGCAGCACGCTTCACCGTTGTCGCGCTGATTGCAGCAAAAAAAGACGTGGCGGAGATAGTAGGCCATAGACGTGTCGTGGCAGAGATCGGCCGCATTATAGCCTTGCTCGCCTGTCGGGCCGCTCCCCGGAAAAGAAACGGCCCGACATGACGTCGGGCCGCGTTCAGAGTTGAGTCCGGCCTGGCTGGCTCAGAGCTCGCCGTTACGTGGAAGTCGCGGAACCGGCTGGTCCAGCTGCTCCAACCGATAGCCGTAGCGATAGACGGCAGCAAGGCGCCAGCCGTATTCGGGCGTGAGGCCCAGCTTGTTGCGGATGCGGCTTACATGCGTGTCCAACGTGCGCGACGTGACGACGGCGTTTGGCCCCCAGACGGTTTCGCGGATATGGCCGCGAGAGAGCAGCCGGCCGACATTGCGCAGGAACAGTACCGACAGATCGAAATCCTTGGCGGTGAGCTCGACCGGCCGTCCTTCCCGTGTCACGGTGCGAGTCTGGCAATCTACGCGATACACGTCCAGCTCGATCACTTCGGGCTGATCGGTCTGGTGCTTGCCGCGCCGGGCGATAGCTTCGAGCCGGGCGATCAGCTCGAGCCGGCGCACCGGCTTCACCATGTAGTCGTCGGCTCCCTGTCGCAATGCCAAAACTACGTCGTCCTCGCGATTGCGGGCAGTGACAAACAGGATGGGGAGGGACGCCTGCTGGCTAGCGCGGATGCGCTTCAGCACGTCCACGCCGCTGATATCTGGAAGGTTCCAGTCCAGCACCAGAACGTCGAAGCTTTCCTGATCGAGCGCCCGAATCAGCCCCTCGCCGCGGTCGTAGTGATGGCAGTGGTGTCCCGCCAACTCGAGCCAGTGAGTGAGCAGCTCTGCCTGGGACATGTCGTCTTCGACAATGGCCACGCGTAGGGTGGACGCCGACGCAGCCGCTGCGGGTTGAAGGGGAGTTGCGGTCTTCACTTCCGGATCTTTAAGGGTGGCCGAGGTCATCTATCGAAAAGTCACGCGCAGGCGCGAGAGGAACTGCTCGACGGCCGCGAGCTGCTCTCCAAGCGCACGTTCGTTGCGGGCGATTGCGGCACGCTCGAGCGCCGCACCGAATGCGGACAGCTCGGGAAAGCCGAACCCCTCCCCGGCGCCTTTGAGATCGTGGCCGATGCGCCGGATGGTCTCGTAATCCCCGGCAGCGAGCGCGACGCGCACGCTGTCGAGGTCTTCGCGCTTGCGCGCGAGAAATCGCTGAACCAGGACCTCAAGATCCTTTTCGATCGACACGGTGAGAGCGGGTAGTGCACTGGCGCGCCCAGCCTGATCCGGATCGACACCGACCAAGGTGCTCATTGCACCGGCCCATTCGAAGCGAGCGCGAGCGCCTGCGTCACATGGTTGCGAAGCCGCTCGCTGGTGATTGGCTTTCCGAGCAACGCATCACAACCGCTGGAGAGCGCCCGCTCGGCCTCAGGGCCGTCCTGGTATGCCGTCAAAGCAAAGATCGACCCTCGATACCCCCGGGCGCGCAGCGCTGCCACCGCGTCGAAACCGCTCATCACCGGCATGTCCATGTCCATCAGCACCAAGGTCGGCCGCTGCGCCAGCGCGAGGTCGAGGGCGCGGCGCCCGTCCTCGGCGAGGAGCACGAGAATGCCCATCCGGCGCAGCTGATGGGAAACCAGCTCGCGAATGTCCTCGTTGTCTTCGGCGACGAGAACCGTTAGGGGGGACGCGGCCATGCTGCCAAGCTCTCTCAGAGATTCCACGCGAGGTCGCACGACATCGCGCAATAACATTCACGGGACAGTTTGCAAGAGCCATGCCACGCATTCGTATGTCGCGGCTACGCCTAGAAGGCCTGACTCAACACCATGCAATTGCAAAGCAAAGCCAAAGCCAGATGCGGGCGCGCCAGGCCCTCGTGCCCGGTAGGCATTGACGATAGTTTGACAAACGATCGCCCAGCGGCACCCCACCTCCAGCGGCGATGAACTTTTTTGGCCAGTCCAAGTTTCCAGCGACGACCCAGCGCCGGGCGTCCGCCTGGTGCAAACTAACACTGACCCCCGGGGCGAGCGGCCCCTACCCGCCGGGAGCGAGATGGCTGAAGAGACGCGCTGTGCGTGGGGGCTGCGCTAAACGGCGTCGTGACAGGCCACAGAAAGGCAACCGCGTGGCACTTTATGACATCTTCAATGGCGACGCGGACGGCATCTGCGCGTTGCACCAGCTGCGCCTGGCTCAGCCCCGCGATAGCGTGCTCGTCACTGGGGTGAAGCGCGATATCGCGTTAGTTGCCCGCGTGTCGGCGGCGCCGGGAGATGAATTGACGGTGCTCGACGTTTCGCTCGCCGAAAACCGGGTGGCTGTGCTGAACGCGCTCGAAGCGGGTGCGCGCTGCCTGTACTTCGACCATCACTTTCCCGGGGATATTCCGGATCACCCCGGGCTGGAGGCGCACATTGCGTACCGGCCAGGCATCTGTACCAGCCTCATCGTGGATGACTACCTCGGGGCGCGCTTCCGCGCATGGGCGGTGGTGGCTGCGTTCGGGGACAACCTGCCGGCGCAAGCAGAGCGGGCCGCTGAACCCCTCTCCCTGAGCGCCGCCCAGCTGACGCTGCTGCGCGAGCTAGGTGAGTGCATGAACTACAACGCCTATGGCGACACCGTTCAGGACCTGCACTTCCACCCCGCCGAACTGTACCGGCGGCTGCAGCCGTTCGCGGATCCGAGCGAGTTCGCAGCCCGCGATCCCGCCTTCGAGACGCTGCGCGAAGGCTATCGGGAGGACTTGGCACAGGCGGTGCGCGTTCGCCCCGTCCTGGCTGGACTTTCCCACTACCTGCTGATATTGCCCGATACGCGCTGGGCCCGACGTGTGCATGGTGCCGTGGCAAACCGTCTGGCTGGCGCGCACCCGCGCCGCGCTCACGCAGTGCTGGTCAAGCGCGACTCCAGCTATCGCGCGAGCGTGCGTGCTCCGAAGGCGAGGCCGGTGGGGGCAGACGAGCTGTGCCGCCGTTTCCCTACCGGCGGAGGCAGGCCCGAGGCCGCCGGCATCGAGGCGCTGCCTGCCACACAAATAGGCCAGTTCCGCCAGGCATTCGAGTCGGCCTTCGAGTCGCCGCCTACTGGGCCTTGATCTCGGTCCAGATCCGATTCATCGCCCGGCGCTGCTGTGGCGTCATGTCCTTCAGCATCTCGAGCTTCTTGGCCGCCTGCGCGTCCGGGAAAATGGCGCTGATCTGCTTGATCTCGGGCTTGATGTACTGCTGAGCGTCGGCGTTCGGGTTGCCGGAGCCGATCATGTTCGTCAGGTCGGCTGAGTTGCGTCCTTCGAGCATGAAGTTGATGAACTGATAGGCGAGATCCGGGCGCGGGGCGCCCTTGGCGATCACCATGCAATCGAGCGCCAGAACCGCGCCCTCCTTGGGCAGGCTGTGCCGGATGCGGAATTTCTGCCCCGCCTTCTGCGCGTCCTGGTCGGCCTGATAGATGTCGTTCGAGTAGCCATGAACCAGCCAGATGTTGCCCGACGAAAGCTCTTTGATGTAGCTCGAGGCGTTGAACGCCGCCCAGTACGGCTTCGCCTTTAGGATGACCTCCTTCGCCTGCTGCCAGTGTTTAGGGTCACGGTCGTTCACCGAGTAGCCGAGATATTTCAAGGCGGCTGCCATC
>DASPUW010000215.1:0-4470 GCA_035622675.1 Burkholderiales bacterium
TGTGGCTCAAGGCCGACCCCAATCAGCAGGAGCCAGACTGGGCCGCGTTTCCGGCTGTGTTCTACAAGATGTGCAAGGACGCAGCGGGCGAAGGCGGTGATGACATTCTCCTGAACTGAGTTCCCTCGCTCGCAATCGTTAGTCGCGTTCACCGGCCAGGCGCGAGTGCTTCCTTTCTTTGCTATTCCCGACCAGGCGTGCTCGGTCGAGGCGTCAACCCCGCTCGACCGCGCAGTCCCGTAAGATCTCGCCATTTGCAATGGAGGGGGTCGCCGCATGTTTGGGGACTTGCTACGCCCATCCCGTCTGTTTTGCCTCGTCGTGCTGCTGGCGCTTACTGCTTCGGCGGCTGGAGGCCGCTCGGAGGCGCCCGGTTCTTCCGCCGGCTTCATGTTCGATGAGGATTACTTCGGCGCAGGCGGAGACGTGGAGCTGGACCAGCGTGTCGAAGGCGACGCGGCGCTTGCCGGCGGGCGCATTGCCGTGCGCGGCCCGGTCAAGGGGGACGTCCTGCTGGCCGGAGGCGACATCAACGTCACCGACACGGTCGGCAAGAATCTGTATGCGGCGGGCGGCAGTATCGTCCTCAGCAGCCAGGTCGCCGGCAACGCACGTCTCGCTGGAGGCCAGGTCACCATCTCGCATCGCGGCGGCATCGCCGGCAAGGCGAGCATCGCTGCGGCCAGCGTGCAGATGGCAGGCCGCGTGGGACGCTACCTTGCCGTTTACGCAGAGTCGGTACGCATCGAAGGCGAGGTGGGCGACGATCTGCGCATCGTGGCGCGCTTCGTGGAGATCGGTCCCGAGGCCAAGATCGGGGGAAAGCTCATCTACCGCAGCCCGCAGCCAGCGCAGATCGCTCCCTCGGCGGTCATTGCCGGCGGCGTAACTCAGCTCGACGTGGCGTTGCCCGGAGGCAAAGTCCACGCCATCGCGCGCGCGGCGACTTGGATCTCGCTGTTCGTCGTGTTGCTCAGTCTGCTGCTGGTTGGCGCGATCATGATATTGGCACTTCCAGAGTTCTCGGCGGACGCGGTGCGCGTCGTGCGCTCCGACCCGTGGAAGGCACTCGGCCTGGGCTTTGCGTTGCTGTTGTGCCTGCCGGCCGCCGCGGCCGTATTCCTGATCACCGTGATCGGGGTTCCACTGGGTATTGCCTTGCTGCTTTTCTATCCGGTGATGCTGCTGTTCGGCTATATCACCGGTGCGCTGTTTCTCGGCGATGCGGCCGGAGCGTGGCTGGCCGGGCGGCGCGCGCGAACGTTTACGCCCGGGTGGCGCTATCTGGCGCTGGCCATTGCGCTGCTTGCACTGCTGCTCGTCAGCGAGATTCCCTTCGTGGGTGGGGTCGCGCACTTCCTGGTCCTGCTGTTCGGGCTGGGGGCCTTCTGGATTTGCGCTTATCGCCGATATCTACGCAAGAGCCCGCCGCCTGGGCCGGCGGGGCTCGGTATCGACCTCGCATAGCGCGTATCGCATGTTGCGTAGCACAAGGGTCGCGGCCGACAGGGTCGGCTGCGCTCGCGCCTGCATTGGGTTTATCATCTGCGCCAACTGGCGGGCGCGCGGCCCCGCTCGAGCACGGTGCGGCCAGGGCAGACGCAGTGCTCGACATCGAACAGACAAGAGGCGATCTTTCGGAGGAGCGCAATGAGACGTCTTGCGACGCTCGTCTTTTTCATGGCGCTGGCAGGCGCCGTCCGGGCCGACTTCCAGAAGGGGCTCGACGCCTGGAACGCCGGCGACTATAAGAGCGCGGTCGACGAGTTCAAGCAAGCTGCCGACAAGGATGCGCGCGCTCAGTTCTATCTCGGCGAGGCGTTCAACAAGGGGCGCGGAGTGGTGCAGGACTATGCCGAGGCCGTGATCTGGTACAGCCGGGCAGCAGAGCAGAACAGCGCCGACGCACAAGAGACGCTCTGCAACATGTACTTCTTCGGCCAGGGGACCGTCCAGCAGGACTTCGCCGCCGCAGCCAAGTTCTGCACCGCGGCTGGGAAACAAGGTCGAGCTTATCCTGCTTATCTCGGCGGGTACCTGTACGAGTTCGGCAAAGGTGTTGCGATCGATCTGGCTCAGGCCGGCAGCCTGTACAAGGTTGCAGCCGATGCCGGGAACCTGGACGCCCAGGAGGCGCTCGGGCGCATGTACTTCTTCGGACAGGGCGTGACCCAGGACTACGTGGAAGCGGCCAAGTGGAACCGGAAGGCCGCCGAGCAGGGACGCTCGTTTCCGCAGTTTTTGCTCGGCTACGCATACGACTACGGCAAGGGCGTGGAGAAAAACCCGGCCGAAGCCGCCGCGTGGTACCGCAAGGCCGCGGAGCAGGGAGACGGACGCGCGATGGCCGCGCTCGGCTACCTGTACTCGCAGGGCAATGGTGTGCCGAAAGACGATGCCGAGGCGACGAAGTGGTACCTGGCCGCAGCGGACCGAGGTGAGACCTCGGTGTATAGCACGCTCGGCTGGGCCTTCTACCAGGGGAGCGGCGTCGCGGCCGACGGGGCGCAGTCGATCAAATGGTTTTCGCGTGCTGCCGACGGCGGCGACGTGCAGGCCCAATTCATGGTGGGTTACCTCAACGAGACCGGAAAGGCGGGAACGAAGAATCCCGCGGAAGCGGTGAAGTGGTACAGCAAGGCCGCCGCGGCTGGAAGTACCGACGCCATGGAGGCGCTCGGGCGCTTGTACTTCGCGGGCGACGGCGTTCCGGTCAATTACGCAGAGTCAGCAAAGTGGTATCAGAAGCCGGCCGAGAACGGCAACACGTACGCGCAGTTCCTGCTCGGTTATATGCACGAGTCGGGGAAAAATGGCCTGCAGGCCGATCCAACGCAAGCCGTCAAGTGGTACAAGACGGCGGCTGAGAAGGGCGACCCGCGCTCGCAGTTCCACCTCGGCTGGCTGTGCTTCGAGGGCAAAGGCGTGTCGGCCGATCCGGTGCTGGGCCACATGTGGAGCAACCTGGCCGCGGCGCAGCTCTCCGGCGATGAGCGCAGCGCGGCGGAAAAGCAGCGCGACTACATCGGCAGCAAACTCACTCCGGCTCAGCTCGCGAAGGCGCAGCAGATGGCGCGCGACTGGAAGCCGAAGAAGCAGTAGCCGAACGCGCCGTCCGCACGGATCGCGTTGCGCGTGGCGAGCGTGACACGCCGGTCTCCCAGTTTCATCTGCACCGGACAGCGCATCGAGCAAGGCCGGGAACGTCTTACCGATCTTTACCGCCTGGCGCGCGAGCGTTGCCCTCACCTGTTCGTTGCGGAGGAGACGCGCACGTTCGAAGCGCTCCACGACGCCGTGACGCTGGGGTTCGTGCAGGGGGTGCGTGAGGAGATCGCCAACAAACTGGATCTTGCGCCCGGGATTTTCAGTTTGGATCGTTTCTCGATCCACGGCTGCGGGCCCGTCGGCCTGCACGACGACGCGTTCCGCTATCCGCAGTTCTACTTCGTGATGGTGGTCGCTCATTCAGGTGCGCTCGGGCTGGTGGATGAGCGCAGCTGGGCCCGGCGGCATGAGGTGGGCGAGATCATCCTCCTCGATCCGCGCCGCAAACACGGGCTGGTGCGCGAAGGCAGCAGCGCAGAGCAGCACGTCTACGAGAGCTCGCACAGCCCCGTGTACGACGAAGACCGCCAGTTCCTGTTCCTCGATCTGGACGTGCGTCGATCCGATCTGCAGGCGCGTTTCCGACAGCGTGAGCGCCCGCGCTGACCTCTGGTGAATCGTAGCCGCATCGGTCCGGTTGGGTACTGATGTTGCTTGCTTCAGCGCTGCGAGTTCGCAATGTGGCGGAGGGAGCATGCCCTGGGGTGCGGTGGCCATTGCCGTGGTGGTCTTGATGATCGCTGGATGTGCGGGGACGGGCAGCACGACCGTCCAAACGCCCGCGGTACAGGCAAAGAGCGACGCTGTTGTCAGCGAAACACACAGCGATACTACCGTTGTACCGGCAACCGACTCGACGCCCAAGCCCGTGCCCGCGTCGCCTCAACGTGCGACAGAGAGCGCGGCGCCCTTGGCGCCGGCCGCTCCAATGGCTTACAGGAAGAACCGAACGGCCGGCGCCATCGTCGTTGCGGTGGGTGGGGGCTTGAGCAGCGGTGCGGTGGGCCCCTACATGGAAAGCTACAAGCAGGATCTGCACAAAGCGCTGCAAGAGGAAATCCGAACCGGCATTGCACGCGTGGACAAATTGCCGCACAACGTCGTGCGCATCCAAATGTCTGCGCGGCTCGCGTTCGATGCCGACTCTTCGTCCATGAAACCGGGCTTTTGCACCACGATGGACAAGCTGGCGGACGCTGCGAACCGCT
The DNA here is from genome assembly GCA_035622675.1 of Burkholderiales bacterium. GTDB lineage: Bacteria > Pseudomonadota > Gammaproteobacteria > Burkholderiales > SHXO01 > SHXO01. The sequence goes on from DASPUW010000215.1 coordinate 4,317, forward strand.
ATGGCAAGACCACGCTTATCGTGGTGGCCTATCCGGATGGCAAAGCCTCAGCCCAGCGCAACCAGAAGTTGCCGCAGCAGCGCGCGCTTTCCGTCGCGCACTACCTGGAAACGAAAGAAGTCGATCCAGTGCGCCTTGCGACATTCAGCAAGAG
>DASPUW010000216.1:0-2414 GCA_035622675.1 Burkholderiales bacterium
GCAGTTCGCTTTCTCCCTTGCGCGACGCATCGGCGAGATCCTGGCCCGACCAGATGTGGCGGGCGTGGTCGTCACGCACGGGACGGATACGATGGAGGAGACGAGCTACCTCGCGGATCTGCTCGTCCAGTCGGACAAGCCAGCGGTTTTCACCGGCGCGCAGCGTGCTCACGACGACCCGCAATCCGACGGCCCCTTCAACCTGCGCAACGCTCTGCTCGTTGCGGCCTCCCCGCTTGCACGCGGTGTGGGCGTGGTCATCTGCTTCAACGGCACGATCCACGCGGCACGTGACGTGACCAAGGTTCACGCAAGCGCGGTGGAGACATTTCAATCCTACGAGCGCGGAGCGCTCGGTGTGGTCGATGGCGGCAAGGTGGTGGTTCACCGCCGCCCGCTGCTGCGCCGATCATTCAAGATCGATCGGCTGGAAGAGCGAGTGGAGCTGTTCCGCCTCGCGCTCGGGGTGGATCTCAACGGCCTCGAGGCGGCCATCGAGCACGGCATGGCCGGCCTCGTCATCGAAGCGTTCGGACGCGGCAACGGCCCGACCGGCCTGAGCGCGCTTGTTCGGCTCGCGACGCAGAAGAGCATCGTGGTTCTCGTGACTTCGCGCTGTCCCGCGGGAAGGGTGGAGCCGCTGTACGGGGGAGGCGGCGGCGGCCGCGACCTTGCTGATGCCGGTGCGCTGTTCGTTGGCGATCTCAAGGGGCCGAAGGCGAGGCTCCTGCTGATGGTGCTGCTCTCGGCCGGCGAGACGAAGGCGCAGATGGCGCAGACGCTGGCAGTCATGGCGCCCTGATCGCCCGCATCCACTATCGCCGCTGCAAATTGACGGAGGAGACTCACATGGCTACGACGCTCATCAAGAACGGCAGGATCGTGACAGCGGTGGACGATTACACCGCCGACATCCTCATCGAGGGCGGCCGGGTCCAGACCATCGGCAAGAGCATCGCGCCCGGACCGGGCGTCGAAGTCCACGACGCAGGCGGCCTGCTCGTCATGCCAGGCGGAGTCGACGTTCACACGCACCTCGACTGGGAATTTGGTCCGTCGCGCACCGTCGATACCTTTGGAACGGGCACCAAGGCGGCTGCCTTCGGCGGCACCACCACTGTCATCGATTTCTGCAATCAGACCGCCGGCAAGAGTCCGCTCCGCGGGCTCGAGGACTGGCACACGCGCCGCGTGAGCGCCTGCGTGGACGTGGGCGCCCACATGATCATGCTCGACGTGAACGAGCAGAGCCTGATCGACATGAAGACGCTGATCGACAAGGAGGGCGTTACGAGCTTCAAGCTCTTCACGGCTTATCCTGGCGTGCTCATGGTGGACGACGGCGCCCTGTTCAAGGCGCTGCGCGTGGCCGGCGGCAACGGCGCCATGACTTGCATCCACGCCGAGAACGGCCCGGTGATCCAGGTCCTAGTTCAAGAAGCCGTGGCGCAAGGCCGGCGTGCGCCGAAATACCATGCCACCACCCGGCCGTCGATCCTGGAGGGCGAAGCCACGCACAGGGTGATCCGCCTGGCGGAGCTGGCCGGCGCCCCGATCTACATCGTTCACCTGTCGGCGAGCGAGGCTCTGGCGGCGGTGACCGAGGCGCGAGACCGCGGTATCCCGATTCACGCAGAGACGTGCCCGCACTATCTGTTCCTCACGGCCGAGGAATACGAACGTCCCGGCTTCGAGGGCGCCAAGTACGTAATGACGCCGCCGCTGCGTGACCACAATCATCAGAAGGAACTATGGCGCGGGCTCAAGACCGACGATCTTCAGGTAGTGTCGACGGATCACTGCCCGTTCTGCTTCAACGAGCAACCCTACGGATTGAAGCTGTCGAAGCGCCAGGGATTGGACGATTTCAGCAAGATTCCGAACGGCGCGCCGGGACTGGAGACGCGCCTGCCGCTGGTTTTCGACGGCGCGGTGCGCAATCATGGGATGTCCTTGAACCGTTTCGTCGAGCTCACGTCGACCGCACCCGCGAAGCTGTTCGGCTTGTTCCCGCGCAAAGGCACCATCGCGGTCGGATCCGATGCGGATATCGTGGTGTTCGACCCGAAGGAGCAATGGACCATCCGGGCCGCCGAGCACCACAGCCGGGTGGACTACAGCCTGTTCGAGGGGCGCGCAGTGACAGGGCGGGTGAAGAAAGTGTTCCTCCGCGGTCAATGCATCGTCGACGGGCAAACGTGGTCCGGCCGCGAAGGCATGGGGGAGTTCCTGAACCGGGGCGCGTCCGGACAGATGTAAGCCGGATCTGTAGCCCCGCACTTCGCGCGGAATATTGAGATAGATTCCAGTCAGCCCTGCCGTCTCAGACGCTGCGCATTGATCAGGCAGTACGCCAGCAGCAGCACGAAGCAGGACAACACGAATACCTTGTTGATGAACCAGTTCGTGCGCCA